>JAESSK010000077.1 GCA_016764155.1 Rhizobiaceae bacterium | reverse complement strand
TCACGGCGTATCCAAGCAATCTTGTTGCATATCTTCAATATGACGCTTGGGCCCTCCATATGGGCGGCGCATTAGCGCCGGGTGGCTCTTCGCCACCCTGAACGCTAGCCTCAATGAAGGATTGACGGATAGATCTATGGAATGGGCATAGATTTAAAATATTTTCATTCAAAGTGCCTTTAGGCCTTTGGAAAAGCGATTGGCATTTGCCACATAGTGTTTTGCCGCACTGCGCAGTCCCTCAATCGCCTGATCATCAAGTTGTTTGACCACTTTACCGGGCATTCCCATTACAAGAGAGTTATCGGGAATAACTTTTCCAGGCGGAATTAGCGCGCCCGCGCCGATCAGGCAGTTTTTGCCGATCACTGCGCCATTCAACACNGTTGCATTCATACCAATCAACGAATTATCNCCAATCTTGCAGCCGTGAATCATGGCTTTGTGNCCAATGGTGCATCCCTCNCCAATGACGATCGGGAAACCCGGATCGGTGTGCAGCACNCAATTTTCCTGAATNTTGGAATTGGANCCGATATCTACCGGTTCATTATCGCCGCGAATGACTGTNCCAAACCAGACNCTGGCATTTTGTCCCACAATGACCTTACCGATAAGGGTGGCGTTGGGTGCAATCCAATAAAATCCCTCGGGAAGCACAGGTTTCATTCCATCCAGTTCATAAAGGGACATCGTTCGTTTCTCCATCGATATAGGGGCAATATTCAACGCAACATGGACGATTGAGGCGANGGCCTCAAGCGCTTGGTTGTTGAATATTGTGGCAAATTCNATCTATCGGTTAAATGAGACCAACGATGTGTAATGTCTGNACNACAAACACCCCGGAACAAAAGCTCCAAAAGACCGATAGCAANGCGCAAGACGTGAGAATTACCCCGGATACAGCGCCATGGGACCAACGAATCATAGCGCCCTTGATCACAATATAGGGNCCTGCAAATAGGCAGACAAACAGCGACCAGGTGGCCACTANNGGGTCTGCNAATGACAATCGGAGNCCGGCATGTGTGCCGGATACCGTGTGATGCATTGCTGAAATTAANCCAGCGGCNATGAAACCACTGGCCAATATGAATAGTANAATTCCAAAACTCTGCATTGAATTTTACTCTCTGTTAACCACGTTTGTTGAGAATGCGTTAATAAATNGACGCATCTGCTCGAGAGATTCATTGCAAGTTTCGTGCCAAACCGGCTCTTTGGGCCAACTTTGTGGAGATGATCTAATTCAACAGCCNGAAAGCCCCTCACCTACCATCGCGTCACTCTTCCTATCGAAGAGAACNGCGCAGGTGTTTTTTTGGGTGAGCGCCATCGCGCTTGTTTTTGCCATTGCTGTGNTTTTGGTGATCAAATCCATTAGCAGCGAGATTTCGCAGGGNGGGCATTCAGATAGCACCGAACTTCATGAAATCATTATCGGCAATGATGTGTTGAAGGTGACNGCCAACATGATCCGGTTTNCCNGCCANCGTTTTTCCGGCAGCAATAACCGTTTGGANCTATATGNCCTNTGGCCNCTTATGAGTGGCTATAATAGTCAGCACANNGACGCATTTAACGCGGGCNGGAACCACAAAAANATAATCTTTCTATCTCTGGAAAANCGTAGCATGTCACGGGATATGGCAGGCAGGGTGGAGCGGATTTATAGCCAGTTTTTTGANGGTAGCGCNCAGCCAACGGCGTTTGGCCTGATNCGACAACCGTTGTCGGCGGCATCGGGCTTTGTGGATGANGATTTATATCTNGAAATTGACAGCCCCTACCCGTTTGCNACACGCTGCNTGCGTGAAACATCAACCATCGGGCAACCCTATTGCTTACGGGATATTTTTATGGGGCGNAATTTGAGCCTCACCTATCGNTTTCACAAATCACTCTTGCCGGAATGGGCAAGCATGGAGCGNATNGTGAGGAAGCGCATCAATTTGATGCTGGATAATTAGCNAATTGGCNNTTTGTTTTAGCGCACAATTTATCNGAAAACCGGTTTCCGCGTTTCNGATTGTNCTTTAAACGTCCAGATCNATATCGAGAATTGCCATGGAGAAATTGTAGGNAAGTTCGCCTTCCTCTTCATCGCGGTAGATGATGCCGATGAACTCNTCGCCCTTATAGACTTCGCANGAATCGTCTTTATTCGGACGCGCTTTGATGATCAGGCCGGGAGTTTGGAAAATTTTGCCGAAATAGGCATTCAGGCTTTTGATTTCATCCGGTTTCACGGCATTCTCCAATGTTTTTGATGTGCATGTTGCACCATTAAAGGCCTTCTGACACACCCGCCCCTACCCTGTAAAGGTAGAAACGCGCAGGCCATTACAGATTGTCGGTAACGTTTAAAAATCTTCTGTAATAATCTGGTTCATGCTGCGTGATGGCTCTGCACAACCGGCCACACCCACAACTTTGCCTGGAATCCCAGCGACNGTGACATTGTTGGGGATGTTTTTCAAAACCAGCGAACCAGCAGCAATTCTTGAGCAGTTTCCAACCGTTATGTTGCCAAGCACAGAAGCACNNGCGCCNANNANGACGCAATTGCCGATTTTCGGNTGACGNTCGCCGCCTTCTTTGCCNGTGCCACCCAATGTGACGCCATGNAGAATGGAAACATCATCGCCCACAACNGCAGTACTACCGATCACAACGCCGGTGGCGTGNTCCATAAAGATGCCNTTGCCNAATTGNGCAGGCGGCATGATATCAACNTGNAAAATTTGCGANGAACGNCTNTGCAAATAGAGCGCGAAATCATTCTTGCCCTGTTTGTAGTTCCAATGGGCCAAACGATGGCACTGTATAGCATGGAAGCCCTTGAAATAGAGGATCGGCGTGATGAAGCGGTCGCAGGCCGGATCACGATCATAAACCGCTGCGATATCGATGCGCAGNGTATTTGACCACTCAGGCCAGTCTTCCANCATGTTTTCATAGCTNTGGCGNATGGTATCAGCCGAAACGTCAATGCCGCTNAATCTNGCAGCCATACGGTGGATAACNGCATCTTCCAGNGAATCCTGCGAGAGGATTGTCGAATAAATGAAGGTAGCCATTACCGGATCATTGTCGATCGCGGTTTGGGCCTCTTTGCGAACAGCCTGCCATACGGGATCAACCGCTTTGGGGCCATCACCGGTTATTTTACGTTCTGAAATACTGGGCATTACGGGCTCCTCCAGAGGCAGTCCTGAAAATTCTACATTATTAGAGTATATGTACGCCAAGGCGTGCAACAAGGGGAAAAATAAAACTTGGTGAATTGTGATCTAACGTGATGGATCGCCCAAAAACTCCAGCGCACCNGAAATAAAGGCTTTATCGCCNGTAGCACGCATATGATCGCGNTTTGGAATTGGTAANAATTGAGCATTGGGCATGATTTCAGCCAGCGCCTCGCCGGAACCNGCAACATCGTCTCTGGTACCAATGGCGATCAGNACCGGATTGGTAATTCCTGCCAGACCCTCTGCAGAAATCAGTTGGCGNACNCCGCCAACGCAGGCAGCCAGNGCCAAGCGGTCGCTTGAGGTTTGNTCGGCNAANTTGCGGAAAGTCATGCCTCTTNCATCNGTAATTGTCNCNGGATCATCNGCCATAAGAGCCTGTTTTACCGGCCCCCAGTCGCCATGGCCTTCAANCATGCCNTAGCCATTGCCNCCNAGAATNATTTTTTCAAAGCGCTCNCCATGATTGATNCCGAGGGAACANGAAATGCGCGCGCCCATTGAATATCCCATCAAATGGGCCTTTTCGATGCCNAGATGATTGAGCAATCCGTTGGCGTCNTCAGCCATGATATCGACGGTNTAATCTGCTTCTGAATAAAACTTACTGCTTTGGCCATGACCTCGATTATCATGGGCGATAACGCGGAAACCGGCCTGATTTAGCGCTTTCACCCAGCCGGTATTGACCCAGTTAATCTCTTTGCGCGAAGCNAAGCCNTGAACCAGCAGAATGGGNAANCCCTCGCCCTCATCGATATAGGCGATATCCACATTATTCAGGGAGGCGGTGGGCATTTGAAAATTCCTTGTTCACGTCTTTTGGGAGCAGTCGCTGTATAAATCNATGAANTTTGTAGGGCTGGCAACAAAATCCTTGCAACGTCCCATCATTCTTTTAGAACAAGGTATGTTCCCGGAGTGGTTCGGGNTCTTTGAACAGGAAATTTCGACATGGCAGATCATGCGGTCACACACTTTCAAAATGACAAAGGTGTCAAGGAAATCGAAATCGGCGTGAAGGAATTCATGTGCTGCGGTGCCAGCTCTCCTCATGATCACCCCCATGTCTATCTTGATATGGGTACAGACAACGACATCATCTGCCCNTATTGCTCAACCCATTATAAACATGCGGATAATCTGAGCGCCAAAGAAACGCGCCCTGAGGGATGCTTGTTTAGCGAACCTGCCTAGAACCTGCCAAGTCATAGAGCGCCTTCGCATTGCTCAGGCGCCCTATTCATTTGTTTGACGCANTTNTTATCCGAAAACCGGCCGCTACTTTTCGNGAAGTGNTCTAAACCAGCGAGACAATTGAAATCAAGGCGCAACCATGGCCAAGCGTAGCAGAAGTATNATCGTTNCCGGAGCAGGNGTTGCCGGGCTCACATCGGCNCTTTGTCTGGCAAAGGCCGGGTTTCGCGTCAGCGTNNTNGANCGCTCNGCCGGGATAGAGGCNTTCGGGGCCGGATTACAAATTTCCCCCAATGCATTTCATATTCTNAGCGATCTNGGATTNCAAAAACAGATGAAAGGGCTGGCGACCGCTCCNGATTCTATNCGCATTATCAAGGCAGCNACCGGTCAGGANATNACTCGCNTCCCCTTGGGTGAAACCGTNGTGGCGCGNTANGGCCTACCCTATCTGGTTATTCANCGTGCCGATTTATGCCAGATATTGGCAACGGCCTGNAACGATCATCCCGATATCGATTTACATCTCGGCCACCGGGTCGTCGATGCCGTTCCCCATGCCAATGGCATTACGGTGATGTCCTATCAGAACAACAAAATGCATGAATTTTCAGGCAGAGCGATGATCGCTGCCGATGGGGTTTGGTCTAAATTCCGCACGGATTATATTGAGGCAAAGCCTCCGGTATATTCCGGTTTNATGGCNTGGCGGGCACTTCTTNCNGCGGAACAAGTNGNANNNAAAAGGCTGGAACACACCCAGCTTTGGCTATCNCCNGANGCCCACGGCGTAACCTATGGGGTGCGGCGCTATAATTANCTCAATATGGTTGTGGTTGTAAAAGAACCACCTGCCGAGAAAAAGTGGGATTTACCTGCGGATATCAAAGAATTGCAAAACAGGCTATCCNGTTGGCNTTCGGATTTCACNGACCTTTTNNANGTGAAAACAAAATGGACAAAGTGGCCGCTCTATGAGGCACCNGCCTCGAAGCATTGGGCGATTGATAATTTGGCANTGGTGGGCGATGCGGCNCACGCCATGCTGCCTTTTGCAGCGCAGGGTGCNGCGATGGCGATTGAAGATGCNTGGGTTCTGGCTGATAAACTTGGCTCGATTGAAAATACAGCCAGCGCATTAAAAGCCTATGAAACAGCTCGGATGCCAAGGGCAATGCGCGCTGTAGCGCTTGCACGGTCAAACGCCAAAATTTATCACNAATCCGGGCCAATCGCAGCGATACGCGATGGTGCGCTAAAAANAATGCCGCCCAAGATGTTACTTGGACGGCAAGATTGGCTTTATGGCTGGCGGGGNTAANNCGCCAACAAATNACTTAGTGTAGGATCTGGCTCAGGAAGAGTTTTGTGCGCTCGTGCTGAGGGCTATCGAAGAATTCCGCCGGCTCGTTTTGTTCAACAATCTGGCCTTCATCCATGAAGATCACGCGATCTGCCACCTGACGGGCAAAGCCCATTTCGTGGGTTACGCAGATCATGGTCATGCCCTCTTCGGCAAGTTCCACCATAGTATCCAACACCTCCTTGATCATCTCAGGATCAAGCGCCGACGTAGGCTCATCAAACAACATGATGCGCGGGTTCATGCAAAGCGAACGGGCGATTGCCACACGCTGCTGCTGACCACCGGATAATTGGCCGGGATATTTATCAGCTTGCTCGGGGATTTTTACCTTGGTCAAATAGTGCATGGCAATTTCTTCAGCTTCCTTCTTAGGCATTTTACGAACCCAGATTGGAGCAAGAGTGCAATTTTCCATGATGGTCAGATGCGGGAACAGATTAAAGTGCTGGAACACCATGCCCACTTCGCGGCGAACTTCATCGATCTTTTTCAGATCATTGGTGAGTTCGATGCCATCCACAAACAAGTGACCTTGTTGGTGCTCTTCAAGACGGTTGACGCAGCGGATGAGGGTTGATTTCCCAGATCCGGAAGGGCCACAAACAACAATGCGCTCGCCCTGCATCACCTTCAAATTGATATCTTTAAGCACATGAAAATCGCCATACCATTTGTGCATGTCGTTAATCTCAATGGCGACCTCAGTATCAGAAATATGAGCGGTTGAACGGCTCGACTTAGCAGCTTTTGCAGTCTTTGCAGTTGCGGCAACCACGGCTGCGGTTGATCCGTTTGCTTTGCGAGCCGGAGCTGCTTTTTTGCGGCTTGCAGCAGTTTTTGCTTTTGGTGCTGCGGATGCTTTAGCTTTGGTTGCTGTCGATTTTGTTTTGGCAGCAGCAACTTTAGCGCGAGGTGCGGCTTTCGGCTTGGCTGCACTTGCTTTGGCTACTTCTTTGGCGAAGGCCTTACATTGCTTGATCCAACCATCACGAACGATGCGCCCTTTGAAACTCAAATAGTCATCGACCCATTCGATTTCAGGTTTTTTCCAATCAGCGATCTGCTGAAATTTATAAACCCCAACCGAATTGAGCATGCCCTCAAGCTTTGGCCCAACACCGGAAATGCGTTTCAGATCATCAGGAGACGCAGGTTTCTTGATGGTTTTTGGTTTTTTTGTCGCTGCAGGCTTTGCTGCTATTTTTGCTTTTTTGGCCATGATTTTCTACCTGTGCCCCGTGTCTAGTCTTTTTTCCATGAAGATTGAATATCTGCCCATCGAGAAGCAGAAGATGAAGAATATCAGCGCGCAGAATAGATAACTTGTCAGCGCCTGAACCGGTGTTGCCCAATTGGAATCGGAATGGGATAGATTGATCATTCCGAGGAAATCCAGCAGCCCGATAATCGATACGAGTGTCGTATCTTTAAAGAGGCCGATGAATGTATTCACAATGCCCGGGATCACGATTTTTAGAGCCTGAGGCAGAATAATCATCTGCATCGACTGCCAGTAACTGAGACCGACGGCCATTGCCCCTTCATATTGTCCTTTGGGTATTGCCTGCATGCCACCACGAATAACTTCCGCCATATAGGCAGTGGAGAACAGAGCCACACCAATCAATGCCCGCAACAATTTATCGAAGCTGACACCGTCCGGCAAGAATAGCGGCAGAACCACCGATGACATGAACAACACTGTAATCAGTGGAATGCCACGCCAGAACTCGATGAAGACAACCGAGAATAATCTGACTGCCGGCATTTCCGAGCGCCGTCCCAAGGCCAGCATAATGCCAAGCGGCAGAGAAACAACAATCCCTGTCACAGCAATCACCAGCGTCATTACGAAACCACCCCAGAGAGACGTTTCAACTGGCACCAGGCCAAAATCAACGGAGATAGAAAATATTACTATTGCCAATATCGCCAATGCAATTGCGGTCATCTTGAGAGCCGGCATTGGATCGCTTTGTGTTGCCTTTATATAGCCGAAGACGACAAGAAGAATAACCAGCGAAACCCAAAGATAGTTTAGCCAGAATCCTGCGCCGAAACCAAAATTTCCGCCAGACATCAATATCAAAGCAACCACCGGAAATATTCCCAGCATGAAGATAAGGTTTTGACGCTTGAAGCCCATGGATGGCATTAACAATGGTACGAGCCCTGCAAAGAACAGAACCAATACGGCGTTTACCCGCCATAATTCTGCATCGGGATAGCGACCATAAATGAAGAGTTTGAGATAGGCACCGATATAGGGCCAGCATGCAGCATGCCATCCCACGGGAAGTGCCCCGCCCTGTTGTACCGTTGCGCAAGCCTCGCGGTCGCTACCTTCCCAAACAGCGTTGAACACCGCCCAGTTTAAAATGCCGGGAACAATCAAATAAATGATGTAAGCGGCGATCAAGGTAAAAATGGTATTGGAAACGCTGGAAAACAAATTGCGTCTCACCCAGCCAATTACGCCAACTTCAGAAGAAGGTGGCGGCATATCGGGGTCCATGTGATCACGAACAAAAGCGATGTTGGAATTCTTACTCATGGTTCTACTCCTATCGCTCGACCAAGGACATGCGGCTGTTATACCAATTCATGAACATTGAGGTTACTAGGGAAATCGCCAGATAGGTCAGCATGGTTATCAAAAGGATTTCCACGGCCTGGCCGGTCTGGTTTAGTGCGGTTCCGCCAAAAATTGCCATCAAATCCGGATAGGCAATAGCCACCGCAAGAGACGAGTTTTTGGTCAGGTTCAGATACTGACTGGTCAGTGGCGGAATGATCACCCGCATGGCTTGTGGAATAACCACAAGACGCAAAGCCTGTCCGCGCTGAAGCCCAAGGGCAGCGGATGCTTCCGACTGGCCGTCGGGAACAGCCAAAATACCAGCCCGAACAATTTCGGCAATAAAGGCTGCGGTATAAGTCACAAGCGCGATAAGCAATGCCATGAACTCAGGCGTTACACCTGCGCCGCCTCTTGGC
>JAESSK010000076.1 GCA_016764155.1 Rhizobiaceae bacterium | reverse complement strand
TCGGAGACAGCAGTGATAAATCTAATATTATTGGTCCACTTATCAATGATCGTCAGGTGGCGCGGGTTAAAGCGCAGCTGGATGATGCGATAGCGAAGGGCGCGAAAGTTGCTCTTGGCGGCAAGATCACCGGGCGCTTTGTGGAACCAACTATCCTTACCGGTGTAACGCCAGACATGGATATTTACCGCGACGAAACTTTTGGTCCTGTGGTGCCGGTTATTTCGTTCAAGACCGATGAAGAAGCTATCGCTTTGAACAATGATACGGAATATGGCCTCTCATCAGGCATCATCACGCGCGATGAACATCGTGGTCTGGAAATGTCGAAAAAGCTTGCAACCGGCATGTGCCATATCAATTGCTCATCGGTGAATGATGAACCTCATGTTCCGTTTGGCGGGTCAAAATCTTCCGGTGTTGGACGCCATGGCGGACGCTGGGCGATGGAGACATTTACCGAGACACGCTGGATTACTATGGAGCGCGGTGGGCGTAAATTCCCGCCTGTCTTCTAGGGCGTTTTGAAGAAAGAACTTGCATTGCTATAGTAGGAGAAAAGGGAAGTGAAATGACCGATTTATTCATATGGGTTGCCGCCATCGTTATCTTGGCGGCAATCGTGCTTGTGATATTTGCATGGTTTTATGAACGCGCCACCAATGAGGTGAGCCTGATTAGAACCGGTGTTGGCGGGCGCAAGGTCATTCTTGAGGGCGGTACGCTGGCCATTCCCTACCTACACGAAACGTCACGGGTGAACATGCAGACTTTAAGTCTGGATGTTGCCCGTAGCGGTGATGCTTCGCTGATCACCAAGGACCGCCTTCGGGTGGATATTGGTGCGGAGTTTCATCTGTCGGTTGTTCCAACGCAAGATGGCGTAAATCGTGCGGCGCAAACCCTTGGGCGGCGCACGTTTCAGGCTGATCAATTGCGCACGCTTTTGGATGGCGTGATGGTTGATGCGCTTCGTTCTGTGGCAGCTCAAATGACCTTGGATCAATTGCATGAAAACCGTGCGAAATTTTCGACGGAAGTGCGTGAGAATATTGAACCCGTGCTTGAGCGCTACGGTTTGCAACTGGATTCAATTTCGCTGACCGCGATGGATCAAACCGCGTTTTCTTCATTGGATGAAAATAATGCGTTTAATGCGGTTGGTATGCGCAAGCTTGCTGAGGTGATCGCGCTTTCCAAGAAGGAACGAGCGATAATTGATTCTGAAGCCGAAGTTGCCGTGCGTAAAGCATCAATGGAGGCTTCCAAGCGCAAGCTGGAAATCGACCTTGAAGAGCGCCGTGCTGAAATTTCGCAGCAACAAGACATTGAAGTTTTGATGGCTGCACAAATTGCCGAAGTGGCTCGGCAAAAGGCCGATAGCGAACGGGAAGCGGCGCAGGCTCGTATCCAGATGGAACAAGCAATTCAGACCGCAGAAATTGAACGCGAGCAGGCTTTGGAAATTGCCGAGCAAGAGCGCAATATTCTGACGGCTGAAAAATCTCAGGATGAAAGTCAGGCGCAGGCGAAAGCCGATGCGGCACTTGTTGCAGCGGTAGAATCTGCCGAGGCAGTCACCACTGCGCGCAAGATTGCCAAGGCTGAACGCCAGCTTGAAGTGGCGGTGGTTGCGGCCCGTCAAAAGGCCAAGACTGCCAAGGAAAATGCCGATGCGCGGCGCATTGATGCTGACGCGCGTAAGTATGAAACCCTTGCCAGTGCCGAGAGCCGACGTGCTCACATCGAAGCGGAAAATAAGCGCTCTTCTGAAATCATTGCCATGGAAATCGAAAAGGCCCGGCTGGAAGCTGCGCCAAAAATTGTTGCTGAAATGGTGAAGCCCGCCGAGAAGATTAAGTCGATTAATATCAACCATCTTTCCGGTGGATTTGGTCAAACCAGTTCTACAGGTGGGGCTGGCGGCGACAAGCCGGTTATCAACCAGGCGATTGATTCCATTATGGAAATGGCTGTTCAAATGCCTGCTCTGAAAGCAATCGGAGATTCCATCGGGTTGAGTTTGGAAGAAGGACAAGCGAGCGCAAAACCTGCTGGTAAGGCCAAGAAAAAGTAGCTATTTCTTCTTCTTGGTTTTGGCGTATAGCAGGGCTTCGTTGATGTAGCTTTCATATTCGTCCTGGAATTCCAGCGGGATCAATACCCATTCTTTGAAGCGTTTTTTGGTGAAATTGAATTCTGTTCCCTGGCCTGAAGCGATTAAATCATTCACTCTTTCAGGTGAAACTTTGATGATGAGCGCGTCTTCTTTTTCAAACATCATTGCCATGAAATCCCCCCTATATCTAAGGCAGGGGGATTTCATCATGGTTGATTCCTCAACCCCATCTTGTTGCAGGAGGGTGTTGACCGCTTGCTCGTAACTCATGGCAGGTTCTTTTCGATATATTCAAATAAAGATGGATTGTTTTCCAGTTTCCGTGCGCCCATCAACATGCCATTCAGGCCGTGTTCCCGGAGATATTGCAGAGACAAAAGGCTGTTTTCGTGTAGAGGAAACGACTGGGTGGCTTTTAGTTTCATGAACGGTTTTGAGGGGGCATCGCCATCCGGTTCGCCCTTGATAAATGGGCGAACCTCGTCGATGATTTTATCTAACTTAAATCCTGTCTCGAGTACCTCACAGACAAAACCAATTTGTTTGTAAGGGGCAGCAAGATAGATATACAGAATATCGCCAGCGGATATTTTCGCGTTCATTGGCCAATAGGTTTCGCTCAGTGCGAAGGCGGCAAAGACGTCATAAAATTTGGTATTTGCCGGAATTAGCCAGTGTGCCATTACATCTCCATGTTCATGGCTTGGGCGACTTCAATTGTTCCGCCAATTGCAACATGCGGGCAAGATTTTGCCATTTCTATAGCGGCTTCTATGGTNTCGGCCTGAACAATGGTGATGCCGGATAGGGGATTTGATCCGCCATCATCGGCTACGCCGTCAGAGCTGACGGTTTTTGAAGGGCCCACCGGCATGCCGGGATCGACTACCGCGTCACCTAGCCCGGCGCTCCAGGCCTGCCAATTAGCCATGTGGGCCATGCCTTCTTCTTTTGTTTCGAACTGGTGACCGCCGTGATAGGCGAAGAGAAATTTTTGCATAGGATTTTCCTGTTTTTGNTAGTGTTTGATGTCTCTTTTTGATCATCGCTGAAANTTATATATGTTAAAGAACATTTTTAGATTTTTGATAAGATGTTAGNAAATTGGAGATTGACGATGCCTTATAGCACCCAACATAAGCAAAAAACGCGGGCAAATATTGTCGAAGCTGCGAGAATTCTCTTTAACCGGAACGGATTTCGTGAGGTCACTATTGATATGGTGATGGAGGAAGCCGGGCTTACGCGGGGTGGGTTTTATAATCATTTCGAAAGCAAGGAGGCGCTCTACGGGGAGGCGGTTGCGAGCTTTTTGATGGGGCGCGGAGCGGTGTGGCGAGCGGAAGCTGGCGTTGATCCGATGAACCCCAGCCCAGAAACCGTGCAGCAGATGATAGAGGCGTATTTGTCGGCAGAACATTTAGGTGATCTGGATGGTCAGTGCCCGATGATTGCTTTGCCCTCAGATGTGGCACGCTCAAATCCCGAGGTTCAATCATCCTATCAGGGTTTGCTGGAAGCGATGGTTGGGTTGTTTGAAAGTGGCCTCGATGGGGATGGTTCTCAGGCCGGATCAAAAAACCGGCAGAAGGCGCTTTCGCTGGCAGCGCTTTGTGTGGGGGGAATGGTATTGGCGCGTACCNTGCCGGAATCTGCGTTGGCTGAAGAAATTCGGCTTGCTGCGCATCATGCGGCCAATGAAATGACGATGCATTGAGAGTTGCTTGAGACAACTCTGAATNATTGGGCAACTTGACAATAGGTCAGCAATGCTGACCTATTGTGGTTTTGATTATTGGGTAGCGCAATGTCTGAACTAACTAATCCCCATTTATGGGAGCCAAGATATGCCTCGCGCATTGATAAGATGCGGGCGTCTGAAATTCGCGAACTTCTCAAACTCCTCGAGCGCCCTGACATAATATCCTTTGCCGGTGGTATTCCTGACCTTGCTCTATTCCCTGTTGAAGGAATCCGCTCGGCCTATCAATCGGTATTGGCAGATGTGGAGAATGCCGGTCGGGTTTTGCAATATTCTATCAGTGAGGGCGATCCCGGATTGCGTAAGTGGATCGCCGGATATATGGCCGCAAAAGGTATCAAGTGTGACATTGAAAACATCCTGATCACCAATGGTTCGCAACAGGGTTTGGAGTTTATAGGCAAGCTTCTATTGTCCCCTAATGACACTGCATTGGTCGAGGCACCGACCTATCTTGGAGCGCTGCAGGCGTTTTCTGCAAATGAACCGGTCTATGATGAACTGAAATTGGAAAACACCAATCGGAACGCTGCCTCCTATTCTCAATCNGCGAAATCGGCTGGAGGTGACGTNAAANTTGCCTATNTGGTTCCTGANTTTTCTAACCCTTCCGGCGAGACNTTGGATTTGCAGGCNCGCCNAAANCTTTTNCNATTGGNGCGTGAACTGGACGTGCCGATNATNGAAGACAGTCCCTATTCTGANTTGNGNTATGANGGNNAAGANNTGNCNGCAATTCAGGCGCTGGATATCGAAAGCTGCGGCTCGCTTGATGCTTCGCGGGTTATTCATTGNGGNACATTTTCNAAAACCTTNACGCCGGGCCTGCGGGTTGGCTGGATATGTGCCTCGCGTCAAATCATCGAGCGGTTGACCCTGCTCAAGCAGGCGGGCGATCTGAATAGTTCGGCGATCAACCAGTCGGTCATGTTGCATCTGGCTGAACGATTGTTTGATGATCAGGTGGCGAAAGCACGCAATAGCTATCGGTTGAAACGGGATGCAATGTTGAAGGCATTACATGCTCATATGCCGGATGGTGTGCGCTGGTCAAAACCTGAAGGCGGGCTGTTTGTCTGGGTGACTTTGCCGAAGGAAATTGATGCCTCAGATCTTTTGAAAAAAGCCATTGATNAAGCGAAAGTAGCGTTTGTTCCTGGCCATGCGTTCTTCGTGGATGGCAGCGGGCGCAATACGATGAGGTTGAGTTTCTCACTGCCTGATGTTGAAACAATTGAAGTTGGTATCAAGCGATTAAGCGGGCTTGTAAAATCAGAGATTATGCATCAATAATTGTAATTCATATCAAGAAGAACAGGCATANTCCATGCGAAGTTTTGACGAAATATNTGATATTGCAGTGGACCGAAAAGGTNGCGTAGCGGCTTTAAATGAGCTTCTGNCNCAACCCAAAAGNACTGCNGAACTTGAAAATATNGGTGATGACCGGTGGTTNTCCTGCATGACCAAATGTATTTTTCAGGCGGGNTTTAACTGGAAGGTTGTTGAAAGCATGTGGCCGGGNTTTGAGGCTGCATTTCATGGNTTTGATATTGGACGTTGNGTGATGCTCAATGATGAAGATTTNGACGAACTCGTTTCCAATAAAAAGATTGTGCGCCANGGNACNAAAATTCGNGCAGTGCAGGAAAATGCGATGTTTGTCAGTCAATTNATNAGAGAACATGGCAGTGTGGCAAAGGCGTTATCNGGATGGCCTTCNGATGATTATACNGGNCTGCTCNCCATGCTAAANAANCGTGGCTCGCGCCTTGGNGGNAATACGGGGCAATATTTCCTGCGTTTCATGGGAGTCGATGGTTTCATTCTCTCGCGTGATGTTGTCGGGCGGCTTGTGGCTGAGGGTTTGATTGATAAAGCGCCAACCTCGCAAAAGGCGATGGCGATTGTGCAGGAAACGTTCAATATTTGGCGTCAACAATCTGGCCGGTCTCTCACCGAAATCAGCCGTGTTGTTGCTATGAGTATTGACTGAGGAGAATTGAAATATGTCACTATTAAAATCATGGGTTGAAAGTGCTAATTCACCTCAGTCACCATTCCCTTTGAACAATTTGGCCTATGGTGTTTTCTCCGTTGGTTCGGATGCGCCGCGCTGTGGCGTTGCGATTGGCGATATGGTTCTGGATGCGGCGATGCTGGAAGCCGAGGGGCTGATCAGCCCTGCCGGGAAGCCTGTATTTGATCAACCGTGTTGGAATACTTTTATGGAGCAAGGCTCAACGGTTTGGGCTGCTTTTCGTTCTACCCTTCAGGAAATGCTGGGCGAGGGCGCGAGTACCGATGTTCAGGCCAAGCTATCGAAGGGCCTTGTGCCGATGGCTTCTGTGCAAATGCACATGCCTTTCATTGTGTCTGAATATACCGATTTTTATTCCGGGCGAAACCATGCGGTGAATGTGGGAACGATGTTTCGCGGGGCGGAAAATGCTCTGCCACCCAATTGGTTGCATATTCCGATTGGCTATAACGGGCGGGCATCTTCTGTCGTGGTTTCCGGAACGGATATTCGCCGACCATGGGGACAGCTTAAACCTCATGATGCTGATGTGCCGGTTTTTGAACCGTGCAGGCGTTTTGATATGGAGCTGGAAATAGGCACGATTGTCGGTATACGTTCTGATCGTCCGCTCACTGTGCAGGAGGCCGATGACATGATCTTTGGCTATGTGCTTTTGAACGACTGGTCAGCGCGAGACATTCAGGCATGGGAATATCAGCCGCTTGGGCCGTTTCAGGCCAAGGCGACAGCGACCACCATCAGTCCACGGATTGTCACTAAAGCAATCAAGGATCTGTTCGTGCTGCGCATCGGCAAGAATCTGAAACGGATGTGGCTCGATGCGCACAACGTCGT
>JAESSK010000075.1 GCA_016764155.1 Rhizobiaceae bacterium | reverse complement strand
GCAGCGATTGAAGATTCATAAACCGGTTCAAAATTTAGATCGCCATAGCGTTTCTCGATATGTGCTTTGATTGGCCAAACCAGAGGATGAGAATAAGTATGCAAATAGGGAATAGAACTGCCCGGCTTAGCCGTTGGAAGCCAAAATCGCGGCTTGCCGTTTTCATCGGGACTGACAATGGGAATTAATGTTTCGGAGCCCAGCAAAAGGGAACGGAATTTATCGGTGTCATTGATAATGGTTCCAGTAGGGTCTTCATAACAGACAAAAAAATCAACCAGTCCGTCCTCCAGAGCACTGAGATATTCGTCAACATTACCATAACCAGTTCTGACGCTGAACGCCTCAGTTACAATGGATGGTTGCAGATTTTTCAACCATGCGGGAATGAAATACTGTGCCAGAGTACTCAGGGTCGAGAATCTGATTTTATCATTTTCCGCCTTGATCTGTTCTTTGACATCGCATCGCGACTGACCAGAAAGACGAACGATCTCTACAGCAATGGGTTTGAACACCTCACCCGCGCCCGTAAGTCTAGTGGGCTGAAAAGATCGATCGATCAGTTCCGCCCCAACCCAGCTTTCCAATGATTTGATACGCCTGCTGAAAGCAGGTTGAGAGACAAAACGATGCCCGGAGGAAATACGAAAATTTCCCGTTTCGCAGAGAGAAAGAAAATCCTCAAGCCACTTAAGTTCCATTGTTTTCACCCACTTCGAACCTAAATACGCGGAAAAACCAGACATTATGCGCTGGCGGAGGAATTCGTATCAAACCATATCTAGGCTGATAACACCCTGCTGCCAATGGTAATCACCAATGAATTTACCTCACAATATAAAACCCAGTGTTCGCATGCCCGGGTGTCCGCATGCCGTTATGTAAGCGCTTTGTTTTGCTACCTCTAATATTTCTGAGGATGAAATGAAATAAACGCTTGCCATCGAACAAGAACAGGCTTTGTATGGCGCTCGAAATAATTGGATTTAGGGGCGTTCGCGCGTAATTTTCTGTCTACCTGTGACGTGCTTGTCATATTAAATGTCTATATGACTTGCTCGTCTCACTAAGCGGCGATTTCGAAGGCAAAATAATGACTGACATTCCTCCTTTCTCTTTGCCAGGGCGCTTCTGGCGCGGCAATCTACATACCCATTCAACGCTTTCGGATGGCGCTTTGCCAATAGAAAACGTCGTCGAATCTTACAAGAATGCGGGTTATGATTTTCTCATGATGTCAGAGCATTTTGTTAATGCATTCAAATGGCCGGTAGCAGATACGCACGCTATGCGATCGAACAGTTTCACCACCATAATCGGGGCAGAATTACACGCGCCAAAAACCAGTGTTGGAGAACTCTGGCACATCCTGGCAGCAGGACTTCCATTGGATTTCGAGCCATGTGGCAAAGACGAAACAGGCCCCGACATTGCTAGAAGGGCTGCCGACGCCGGCGCCTTTGTCGCCATCGCACATCCTGCATGGTCACAGCTGACAATGGAGGATGCGAATAGCATTGATGTGGCCCATGCGGTCGAGGTTTATAACCATGGATGCGCGGTTCAATCTGACCGGGGTGATGGTTGGCATTTGCTTGACCAGATGCTGAACGCCGGAAAACGCCTCACCGGATTTGCAGCAGACGACGCACATTTTTTTAGAGGCGACCAAGATGCTTTTGGCGGCTGGGTTCATGTGAAAGCGGAAAGCCTGCAGCCTGATGATTTGCTCGAAGCGCTTAAAGCAGGAAACTATTATTCAAGTCAGGGGCCGCAAATCCATTCCCTGTCAATTTCTGGCAATCAAATAGAAATTGAGTGTTCGCCGGTGGATTCTATCTCCATTGTCGGTGGTACATCGCGCTCCGTAAAAGCGAGTGGCAAATCCATCACGCGCGCAACACTTAATCTGTCCGAGCTTGAAGTTGGCTGGCTGGTGCCCGATAGAAGCCCGTGGCTGCGAGTGACGATAATCGACGGCTCAGGAAAACGCGCGTGGACCAACCCCATTTGGCAGGACGAGCTTTGAAAACGTACTAAGCTAATTGATACAACCGTTCCAATTGCGATTAGGATCGATATCTTGAGTAACTATACCAACCGCCTTTTAAAACTTATCGTCATGAGCGACATCCACCTGTTGCCGCGCGGCGAAATTGTACGTGGCCTGGATACAGCCCCACGCTTCGAGTCTGCTATTGAGGATCTGAATAAATTTCATGGCGATGCTGATCTATGTGTATTCGCTGGCGACATCGCAGATAAAGCAGACATACAGGCCTATGCGCTTTTTGACGAAATACGTGCGGGTAATAATTTGCTGCAACGGGTGATGATGGGCAATCACGATGATCGGAATGTCTATTTGGAGCACGCCGAGAATCCAATGCTTGATGAAAACAATTTCGTTCAGGGCTATGACGACATCAAGGGCCACAGGATTATTATGTTGGATACATCGGAACCCGGCATACTGCGCAGCGGCCTGTGCGAAAAACGGCTTGCGTGGACCGCTAAANGNNTGGCTGANGCAAAGGNTCAAGGNCTNAANGTCNTCNTNTTNTTGCACCACAACCCCTGCGCATTGCANATGCCNGTNGATACTTATCGNCTGGCAGANCCGGAAAANTTGCTNAANGTGCTTCACGAGAGCGGAGCCGANATCATACAAATTCTTGCNGGGCANTGTCATATCTCTTCTGCCGGGAGTTGGGGCGGGTACCCATGCGCAACGGTTTCCGGCAATCAACACNGGGTTGAACCGTTTCTGCGGGGCCGCACTGGCCAACAGACCAGTTTCGAGGCCCCTGCACAATACGCAGTAATAATGTCCGACGGGATTAACTGTGCGGTTCACTTCCAAAACTATGTGGATCAGAGCGTTGCTATGGACCCTGAACTTTTTCCACGCAAGATGAACCAGAAATTTGANATAGTGGATTAACGACANGAAGAGCCTTGCGTCCGCTTTGCCNCCACAAATGTAAAAACTGCAGAAGCCATCGATGTCTGCAATGGNCNGGACTAGACAATGNTCAAGTTCACCACCCACTGANNTTGAGCGTCTTACGAAGCCACATCGCCCCTGATATTGACAAGCAACCTTATAGACAATACCAATTNCTTATCCGTCGGGGGGCCCTTNTTGGGCTGAGAAGTATTTAATACTGACCCGTCGCACCTGATCCGGACAATACCGGCGTAGGGAACGGGTCTTNAGAGCAATTATCGCTCNAAACTCTTTTCTCGTCTTTTGTTCGCTTATTATTTGAGGACAAAGATGCGAGAGAATTCTTCTCTTATTAAAACACCCATTGCTCTAACCATCGCTGGTTCCGATAGCGGCGGCGGCGCTGGCCTGCAAGCTGATCTGAAAACATTTTCGGCCAATGGCGTTTATGGTGCCAGTGTTGTCACTGCGGTCACGGCCCAAAACACTCTTGCGGTGACTGCGGTCCACGAAATTCCTGCCGATATTGTTACGGCTCAAATCAAAGCAGTGCTGGACGACCTTGATGTGAATGCGATCAAGATCGGAATGTTGTTTTCGCAAGAAATCATCGGCGCCGTTTCTAAAGCTCTCGACGGCTGCAAAATTCCAGTGGTTCTTGACCCTGTGATGATTGCAAAATCCGGCGATGCCCTGCTTCANGATACGNCAGTCTCTGCATTAAAATCNCTTCTNNTGTCGAAGNTTGATCTGCTAACTCCGAACCTGCCNGAAGCTGCCCGGTTGCTTGGCGTNGAAGANGCNNNTTCAATTCAGGAAATGAAACAACAGNCCGGTGCGCTTTTGATGCTCGGCCCGAAGNCTGTCCTACTAAAAGGCGGCCATGGAACCGGATTAACCTGCACCGATATTTTACTCTGCCGTGATCAAGAGTTCGTGCAATTNGANGCCCCGCGCCAAAACACAAAAAACACTCATGGCACTGGCTGCACTTATTCCTCAGCGATTGCAGCCGAGCTTGCCAAGGGTCGTTCCATGGAAGCCTCCGTTCGGAACGCACATGCCTATCTGCAAAATGCTATCATCAAAGCCGATCAGCTGAACATCGGTTCGGGCCATGGTCCCGTCCATCATTTCCACGATGTTTGGGCCAATTAGAGTGGAAAACATTTCGATCATAGGTGGAGGCGTCGCGGGGCTTTGCGTTGCGCGTACGTTGTTGGATCGCGGTGTAAACTTGCGATTATTCGAACGTGGTGAAGGCATCGGTTCCCATGCCTGTTCGTGGTGGGCTGGCGGCATGCTCGCTCCCTATTGCGAAAATGAAAGTGCGGAAGAACCTGTNCTNCGNCTTGGAAAAGAATCCGCCGATTGGTGGGACACNCACACCGGAGAGGTCCGCCGTAATGGAACACTCGTGGTGTCCCTTGAACGTGACCATNCNGATTTACGNCGTTTNAAACGNCGCACGGAAAACTTTNTCGACGTTGGACCAGATGAAATAGTANGGTTAGAACCCGATCTGGGGGACCGTTTTACCAAAGGGTTATATTTCGAAGACGAGGCTCACTTATCGCCACGTGCAGCTTTGGTTTCGTTGCGAGAAAAGCTAATTCTCGATGGCGTCGAATTTATCCACGAGGAAGTTGATCCAGCTAAAATTGCCACCGACGGCCTGACAATTGATTGCCGAGGTTTTGCCGCCAAAGATGCTCTGCCCGATCTACGCGGTGTGAAAGGCGAGATGGTCATTCTCTCCTCCCCCGACATCGAATTATCCCGCCCAGTGCGCCTTTTGCATCCACGCATACCGCTCTACATCGTACCGCGCGGTGACGGCGTATTCATGCTGGGCGCTACCATGCTGGAAAGCAGCACGCGCTCGCGTATATCGGCGCGCTCCCTGCTTGAATTGCTCAGTGCTGCCTATGCGCTCAACCCTGCTTTCGGCGAAGCGGAAATATTGGAAATCGGCGTTGATAGCCGCCCCGCTTTTCCCGACAATTTACCCCGCATCCAGCGGGACGGAAATTTGATCCATATGAACGGACTATACCGCCACGGGTTTCTTTTGGCGCCCGCGATGGCGCGGATGGTTGCGGAACTGATTTTTGATAATTCGACACCGGAGATGATGCATGAACATTTCAATTAATGGCGACCCGATCTCTACCTCGGCAGAAACTTTGACGGTACTGCTGGAACAAAACGGATTTGCCAACACCACCATTGCGACAGCGGTCAACAGCACTTTTGTGCCGCAAGAACAACGCCAGAACTATGCCCTTAAAGAGGGTGACCAGATCGAAGTTCTTGCCCCGATGCAGGGAGGTTAATCTGTTGCGCAAATTTTATGGAACCACATTGACCAACGCCCTAATGTTGGGAACGGCGCAATACCCTTCACCCGCCATCCTTGCTGATGCGTTCAAGCGCAGCGGCGCGGGCGTTGCCACCGTTTCCCTACGCCGTGTAAGCG
>JAESSK010000074.1 GCA_016764155.1 Rhizobiaceae bacterium | reverse complement strand
ATCGGGCCAATCGGCGCAATTTCCATCGTCAATGGCATAGGCGTAACGGGTCTGAACCAAGCTAATGAGCTGGGTCATCTCCAGCAATTTTGAATGATCGCTCATAGGCCCATCCTTTCGCGGTAGACACTCCAGAAGCCTCTGATTGCCGCCTCGGTGATGCGGTCTTCACCGGACTCTACTGTGCGCCCGCCCATCGCCAACACTGCGGCCTCGTTGGCTGCTCCCTTAGTGCCACGCTCGACAAATCCGCCGATGCAACCGTCTTCCATGGAGATATAGCCTCCCGGACCCACAAGGTTGGCTTGTTTCAGACGAATTTTGCGTTGTTCGGGTGTGTCTTCTTCAAAGCCCAGATAGGTCCACACCAGATGCATGCTGTCAGTGCCTTTGGGCAGAATTTGGCGCACGGCAATTGAGTTTTGAATTTGATGGAGAACAAAGGTCGGGAAAACGGAGAGGATTTGCAACGTGATATCGTCGTCGAATTCCTTGAAATTCTCAAGCAATGACATATCCGACAGGCTTAGATCGGTATCTGAACGAATGCTTTGTTCAGAATAGATGTCTTTGGTTTCCTTATCCAGCGGCAGTCCTTTGTCTACGCTGGAATAGCTGACGTGACAGCCGCCATCTTCATTGACGATGATGCCGCCTTTTTGAGACAGCCGGTTCAATTCAAAGGTGGTGAAAAAGGAATGCAGAATACTGGCGTGGTAGCTGTCCTTATTATTCTCAATATAGAGCTTCCAGTTATTGGGCAAAACCTGCGTAAAGCGCCCAAGGATAACGGGCTTGCGACCGGCCAAAACCCGGCTGATCCTGCCCAGCACTTCTTCGCCCAGATAATCCTCGATATCGTCTACATCTTCGTCGAAGCTTCCGAAAATCAGACCCTCGACAACGGCCACCCGCAATTTTCTGGGGCCTTGATTAGACATTTCAAAATCTTCAGCGATGCCACCGCATCCCTTGATTCCGTCCTTGAATGCAACGCCGATCAGATCGCCCTGCAGATTGTGGGTCCAGGCATGATAGACGCACATGAAATTCTTGACGTTGCCACGATCTTCCAGCGCCAGAAGAGAGCCCCGATGGGCGCAGCGGTTTTCGAATGCGTAATATTCTCCGTCAGTATCTTTGGTGACAATGACCGGCGTTTCTCCCACATGAACAGCGACGAAATCTCCGGGTTCTTCAAGCTCAATCTCCAGACAGAGATAATTCCAGACCGGACCGTGAAAGAGTTTTTCTTTCTCAAGTTCAAACACATCTTGGCGCTGGAATACCCAATAGGGCACTTGGGATGCCCCATACTCTTTGGGCCAATCTGGCCGCTGGGTTTCGTTGCCTGATTCCTCTACCATTGCCAGACCCTTCTCGCTCAACACATACGTTCGATATACGAACATATGTCCGTTATTCGGATTTTTGTTTACCTTTGGGTGTTTTTAATGTCAAGCTCGTTTGGAAAACGGGGGTCGAAATTAGAGGCCCGGTATCAGAATAATTTAAAGGAAATATTCTTGACTAATTTGCTATTTTTTTCTGGCAGCAGCCGTAGAGGGTCGGTCAATTCCCGGCTGGTTCAATTGGCAGCCAAGTTGATGGAAAAAACCTTTGGGAATGAAGTGCACGTTACAAATATCAATTTGTCCGACTACGATATGCCACCCTATGACAGCGATGTGGATGGCGGCACCAAGCTTCCTGAAAACGCCCTCAAGCTACGCGAAGTGATCACTGCCAGCGACGGCATTTTCATGGGGTCGGATGAATATACCGGCGCCTATTCAACGCTGCTAAGAAATTCGATTGGCTGGTTGAAACGCGATGAGGATGTTGAAAANCCAGTTTTCAGGGGCAAACCAATCGCTCTTTGNGGNGCGGCACCCGGCGGGGTCGGAGGNTTGCGTGGCCAACCTGCCCTGCACCAANTGTTAAGCGTGATGGGGGCNAANGTCATNGCCCAACAACTNNCNCTNGGCACGTCTTCCAGCCCATTTNATTCGGACGGGANTTTTCTGCCNCGNGTNGAAAAACAATTGNTGGANGGNGTNATCCCAAAGCTCTNTCACGCGGCAAAACCTTANGNTCAAGAAANCCGGCTTGAAAAGTTGGTTGCATCAAAAGCNAAATGCCCGATTTNTCAAGATCAACTCAAATTTCATGGTCAATAAGAGACGCATAACCCACAACCAATTTGCATCCCTCCCAAACCTCGGTAATAACTCTATTAGAAAAAGCGGGATGCGCATCATATGAGTGACGACAAAAATCAAACTGAAAAGAAACCAGCGCGTACGCCTGAAGGTATGGCGGGGCTGGCCAAAGGGCTGGCGATCATAGAATCCTTTGGCCGAACCCATGAATATCTAACGGTATCAGATGCAGCACAATATGCCGATATTTCGCGGGCAAGTGCGCGGCGCTGTCTGCTTACGCTGGCAGACCTCGGTTATTTGACGAAGAGCGGTTCGCAGTTCCGCCCAACACCGCGCATGCTGCGTTTGGGGGCTGCTTATTACGAGGCCTCATCTCTGCCTCAACTGGCACAAACACATTTGGACAACGCAAGAGACGAGCTTCGAGAATCTATTGCTTTGGCAGTTTTTGAAGATGGGTATTCTGTATTCATCGCGCGCTCTGAAACAGAGCGCATCGTCACAAGCATTGCAAAAATTGGGCAACGATTGCCTGCTTTTGCCTCTGCAACAGGTCGGGTTTTGTTGGCAGATTACAGTGATGATGATCTCAAGGTTTATTTGGAAAAAGCCGATCTGGTTCCCTTCACGAAATCAACCATTACAGACAAGAAAAAACTGTTCACGCGGATAGGTAAGGCAAGAACCCAACAATTGGAGATCAGCGCGGAGGAATTGGAAGAAGGATTGATTTCAATGGCTGTCCCCGTACGCAATCCCAACGGAGAAACCGTCGCCGCGATGAGCATGAGTGCGTCAAGCGTGCGAATTTCCATCGCGCAAATGAAACGTGACTATGCCCCTATTATCAAAAAACACGCCGATGCATTGTCGCGTACCTTGTGAGGCAAGCCTCAGTAGAGCAGCCGCATTAAGAACAGCGTGATTGAGGGGAAGGCGACAAGGATCGTCGTGCGGATCAGGTCTGAAGCGACGAACGGCAGCACGCCCCGATAAGTTGCAGCGATTGGTGTGTCCTTGGCCATGGCGTTGATGACGAAAAGGTTCATCCCGACCGGCGGGGTGATGAGACCCACCTCCACCACAATCAAGACCAGAATACCGAACCATATTGCAAGTTCATCCGGAGTCAGGCCAAAATCGAGACCGGAAATAATCGGAAAGAAAATCGGGACGGTCAGCAGGATCATCGATAAGGAATCCATCACACAGCCGAGTACCAGATAAATCAACAGGATCAATGTGAGAACCATCCACGGGCTCAATCCCTGAATCATCACCCATTCAGCGATCTCTTGGGGAACCTGGGCCAGAGCCAGAAATCCGTTATAAATACTGGCACCAAAAACGATGAAGAAAATCATCCCGGTTGATGATGCCGTAGCAAGGACGGATTCAACCAAGGTCCCTTTCGTCAGGCCACCATTGAAATAGGCAAGGAGGCCCGTGCCAACCGCACCAACGGCTGCGCCTTCAGTTGGCGTAAACCAACCCATATAAATACCGCCAACCACAGCAATGAAGATCAACAAAACCGGCCATACATCGATCAGGGCACGAAAGCGCTCGCTGTATGGCGCACGTTCTCTCGTGCCGGCAGATTTTGGAAAGATGCGAACATAGATCGCAATGGCAATGATATAACCAATCGCGGCAAGGATGCCCGGAATGAGGGCGGCAATGAATAATTTGGCGATGTTTTGCTCGGTCAAAATAGCGTAG
>JAESSK010000073.1 GCA_016764155.1 Rhizobiaceae bacterium | reverse complement strand
AGCCCGTAGGGCGAGCGTGGGAACCCGGCGCTAATGCGCCGCGCCTTCGCAGGGCCCGACCGATAGGGAGGAAACGCCCGTGAGAACAAACAAACTTAGCCCTCTGGGCTAAGCAGCGTTTCGCTGTTTAGCTTCGCTTAGTTTAAAGTTTGAAATCAGCTCTGACAGGCTGCTGGCCTGACCGGATAATTCTTGGGTGACGGTATTAGTCTCGCGTACCATTTTGGTGTTGTCCTGGGTCACCTGATCCATCTGGTAAACGGTGGAATTAATTCCGTTCAATGCTCTTGCCTGTTCGTCTGAAGCTTTGGCAATCGAACCGATATGCTCGTTGATTTCAGTCACGTGGGTCGCAATGCCTTCCAGTGCCTTGCCCGTTTCTTTCACAAGATTCACTCCTGATTTAACTTCAACTGAAGAGGTGCTGATCAGGCTTTTGATTTCTTTTGCTGCTTGTGCTGAACGTTGGGCCAGTTCGCGTACTTCTTGTGCAACAACCGAGAAACCGGCACCGGCATCTCCTGCGCGTGCTGCCTCAACGCCTGCGTTCAGTGCTAAAAGATTGGTCTGGAACGCAATTTCGTCAATCGCGCCGATGATGTTTTCGATTTTACCAGAGGCGGTTTCAATGCGTTCCATTGCTTCAACAGCGTTTGCTACCACGTCGCCTGCATCATCGGTGCTTGTTTTTGCTGTGGTGGCGATTTTTCGAGCATCTTGCGCCCGCTCGGATGAACTGTTTACGGTTTCTGTAATCTGTTCAAGGGCGGCGGCGGCTTCCTGCAGGGATGCTGCTTGTTGTTCCGTGCGAAGAGAAAGATCGCCGACTGCTGTTTGCATGTTGCCGGCATTGGTATGAATGGTACTCACATTGCCGCTGATCAGGCCAAGCGTATCTGCAAGGGTGCTGATGGAAGCGTTGAAATTTGTGCGCAAACCGTCAAGGCTGTCGGTAAATGGCGTGCTGATATTCACGGTCAAATCGCCCTCTGAAAGGCGTTTCAGGCCGTCTCCGATGGCCTTTACGGCCTCGTTGGTGCGGGCCGCATCTTCGGCCTTGCTCGCTTCTTGTTCTTTGCGTTCATTTTCTGTGGTGTCGCGAACTCTACCGGCTTCTTCCTCAGCGCGATTGTGTTCAATGGCATTGTCCTTAAATACCTGCAAGGCTCGCGCCATATTGCCAACTTCATCGGTCCTTTGCAGTCCATAAACCTCTTCTCCCAGGTCACCCTTAGAGATGGTTTCGATGCTGTGACGAAACCCGATCAATGGTAGCAGAATTGAACCGGAAATTAAGAAACCCAGCAAGCCAATGAATGATAACAGTGTGATGCTGATTGCGATACTGATCATCATGTCGTTGAAAGCTGCGGCTGAAAGCATAACTGCGTCCGAGTGAACATCTTTTGATATTCTTTTTTCAAGTTCTCTGAGGGCGTTGATGCGTGCAGTTGTTGCTTTGAACCAAGGTTTCGGCTTGATAGCCATTGAGGAAAACAACGTATAACCCTGTACCAGCTGGGCGCGCAGCTTATTCACCTGATCCAGTTTTGTATCTCCGACAAGCTTCTCATATTCAGCACGACGCTTTAACGGGGTATTCAAAAGGAAGTTGTTCTGGGTGATATCCTGATGGGCAAGATGCTGATTGAATTTGATAAACTGTTTATCAGTCATTTTTCCCTTGGTGAGNGCGCCATTTATCAGGCCGCGCTCNCGACCNGCNTATTCCTTTGTTTGNGCGAGTGTCGTCATCGATGCGATGCCGAGNGATATCTCGCTATTGGTNGAATANGCGGAGGCATCAAAACCAATCTCGATAATATGCCCGATGATGTTGGAATAATGTTTCAGTGTTTCTTCGGCACTGACGCTCTTTTTATTTACTTTCTGACGGAANTCATCCAGCTTCGCNACTTCTTGCTCNAGNGCCTCNAGNCCGNCNATAATTTTACCATGGACTACCAGTTTCAGTTCCTCGAGCCGCTCTTGAAACCTGCCGAGTTCTTCATCNGTTTTTCCACGT
Source organism: Rhizobiaceae bacterium (assembly GCA_016764155.1). Taxonomy (GTDB): domain Bacteria; phylum Pseudomonadota; class Alphaproteobacteria; order Rhizobiales; family Rhizobiaceae. The sequence goes on along the minus strand of JAESSK010000073.1, from coordinate 5,224 downwards.
AGCNGTAATATGGCAATTGGNGGATTTTTNGTNTNNGATGCAATAAATCCNGCTGATTTCCCNCGCTCGGTTTGNAGNTTNTGTGCTAATTCTCCNAGCTCTTCGGTGGTNTCGGTAATTTTTGCTACCACTTGCATTTCTTCATATTTGTTGAAATCACGCCAAACAGAGCTGGCGGAAAAAATCAGTAATGCTGTCATTGGTACGGCGAGGGATAAAGATATCCGCTGGCGGATTTTCAATTTGGACAGTTTTTGACGAAGAAATGAAAACATAATTGGCTGGTCCCCTGAATGGAAGAGCCGCAATCATTGCGTCGTAGGCGAGTAGCCTAACTCAAAAATTTTCTTTAGCTAAACTAGCCATAAAGATTATTGGTAAATAGTAGGTAAACAGAAGAAAAAGGTGAATATTTCCCTGTTGCCTTAATCCGCAATTCACCATCCTTGGGTTTTGAAAATCATATTTATTGCGTGATTGTTCAATAAATGCTTCGTTTGAGGCCAAGCAAGGCTGTTGCGAGGTGCCATGTCCGTACTTTCTATTTTCAAAAACATCATTTCTAATCAAAGTCTTCCTCTTCTTCCTAACCACCATGATGCGCCAAAACCGAGTGCCGGTGAGGATGATATGGGGTATCAGGGTGAAAAACTGGTGGGCGGCGAAACGGTGATAATGAAATATCGCGATGGGTCCGGAGCCGTCTCATCGCGCCGCATCACTGTGTACCGGGTGGATGAAACCCATATCCGTTCCTGGTGTCACGAAAACGATAGTTTCCAAACTTTTCTAAAAGATCGGGTGTTATCACTGGCGGATCTTGAGGGTGAGGAATTTGATAATCTGGAAGAAATGCTACCGGTTATTCTGAACAAGGATTTTGATGCCGTTGTTCAGCAATGCAATGACATTACCGTGCCCCATCATGAGCAATCCCAACTTAAACGGCACATGATCCTACCGGAAATAATTTTGCTTAGAGCACTGGCCAGAGTGGATGGACGTGCGCATCGAAGTGAAAACCGGGTCATAATGAACTATCTCACGAGCCGGCTGGGTGAAATGGATACGGAACTTTCAGTCCATGAGCAGGAAATTGCTGATCGCTGGATCAGGCGGATTTATCCGGAAGAATTTGAAATTGAAGCCTCTGTGCCGCGATTGAATAAATTGAGCAAAGATGGCCTGAAAAAATTTCTGGGCGCCTGCAAAGATATCATCACGGCGGATGGAAAGATCCTGATGGAAGAAGTTGAACTTTACGAAAAGCTCGGCCATGCGATCATAGCGGAATACCGCGCCAGTATTTGAGTTGGTGCGATTTGTACGGGAAAAGAATGCTAGCCTTCTATTGGTGAGCGTGAGGCCAAATGAGCCTATTGTTTGTTTTTCCAGATAAAATAGATGTTGCGCGAATAGATCAGCAAGCCTGTGGCTTGGCCCATGATGAAAACCGGATCGACCCGGTAAATGGCATAGACCAGCAACATTGCACCGCCAACGAACGAGAAATACCAAAAAGTTTCCGGCACAATGCTGGCGCGTGCTTTTTCACTGGCAATCCACTGGATCAAAAATCGCATGGAAAACATCAATTGTGCACCGAAGCCGACAGACAGCCATAAAATTTCGGTGCTTGAGGTGTTTGCCCACCATGTTGCGAGGCTTGCTAACATCAAAATTGCCTTACTTTTTCTTCATTGTTTTTGGTGCGGTGTTCGATTCAACCACTTCGGGAGCGATGGTGCGCTTTCGCAGCCAACTCACACCCACAAGATCATATAGGCCAATCAGCGCGCGGTTCAAATTATTATATTTGGATACACCGCTCATGCGCGGGCGGTCATTGACCGGAACGTATTCGCATTTGTAGCCATAGGTCTGGAACAAGGCGGGCAAATATCGGTGGATGCTGGTAAAAAACGGCAGGCGCAGATAGGCCTCACGCCAATAGACCTTGGTTCCGCACCCTGTATCGGGGCAATTATCACGTAAAACTGTATCCCTGATCCAGTTGGCAGCCTTTGAGGCCCAGCGCTTGGAGCCGGTATCTTTGCGCTTTGTTCTGACGCCGCCCACTAGGGCTGTACCNCCTTGGCCNGGTTTTCCAAGCTTTGCCACCAGATTGGGAATATCGGCCGGGTCGTTTTGTCCATCNCCGTCCAGTGTNGCGATGATNTCAAAACGTGCGGCCATGATGCCGGTGCGCATGGCGGCACTTTGNCCGGCATTTGTTTGATGTTTCAAACAGCGCAGCTTTGGAAATTTTGATTGNAGGGCNTCGATTGCTTTAACGCTNTCGTCAGTGGAGCAATCGTCGACGACAATCAGTTCGCCCAGAATTTTTGCTGGAATTTCGGCAAAGGATTCCTCAATCAAAGAAGGGATATTTCCCTCTTCGTTATAGGTTGGAATTATCAGAGAAATTTTCATGTATCGACCGACTTTATCCCTATTGGGCGCCCATTGACTTGGCGCCGCGTTAATCCCATAAACACCACCAATTGGCAAGGGTGCAGATCGTGACGATATGGCATTTCCAATCAACCTCAATGCCCAAAAATAATTAAACTGGTGCCTTCGAGAAAACTGATACTTCCATGAACATCACTGAGAAAAATGGCAATTCTGGCCCCATAGCTGCAAAAACCGGAGTTGTTTCTCTGGTCGGGCTGATTGGTGTTCTGGCGCTTATTCTNGCGATCCGGCTGATTTCTCTAAGTTATAACAATAGCGAGTTGTTTTTTGACGAGGCTCAATATTGGGCTTGGGGGCAAAATCTGGAGTTTGGATATTTCTCCAAACCCCCNGTGCTGGCNTGGATCATCCGGGCTTCAACGGAAATTTGCGGTTCGGACAGCGCTTTTTGCATCAGGCTATCGGCCCCGATCGTGCATTCGGTTACGGCAATTTTCATTTTCCTGACGGCTCGTGAACTGTTTGACACCAAAACCGGGTTCTGGGCGGGCATAATCTTTGCGCTAATCCCTGCGGTATCGTTGTCAGCGACCATCATCTCGACCGATGTGCCTTTGTTGATGTTTTGGAGCGTGGCTCTTTACGCATTCATCAAGCTTGAACGCAGCAGAGCGAGCATCTGGATTTTGGTTTTAGGTGTCAGCTTTGGCCTCGGTCTGATGTCGAAATATGCCATGATTTATTTGCCCATATGCGCGGCGCTCTATTCGCTATTGGTAAGCGACAGACCTCATATGTTGAAGCGTCCGGGTTTTTGGCTGGCGATGGTCATCGGGTTTGCGNTATTGATGCCNAATGTCTGGTGGAACTCGCAACANTCTTTCGCAACNCTTTCGCATACCGGNGATAATATTGGCTGGAGCGGGTTAAACCTTCATCCGNTAAAAGCGNTNGAATTCCTGNTGTCGCAATTTGGTGTGTNTGGNCCGATATTGATGGGTGTCTATCTGGCGGCTCTCTTTCGCGTCAAACTGTTTGGTGGCGAAAAAACCCATCAATTTTTGGTAGCATTTTCTCTTCCTATTCTGCTGATCATTATTTTTCAGGCCTTGATGAGCAAGGCCTATGCCAATTGGGCGGCACTTACCTATGTGGGCGCGAGCATTTTGGTGGCGGATTTTCTGGTCAACAAAATGCCACCTCTTTGGGCTAAATTATCCCATTCAATTCATGTGGTGATCTTTATCGCTCTCAGCCTGGCTGTTACGCGCGCCGGTCCCGGACAGCTAATATTGCCCGGCGGGGCCGAACCATTCAAGCGAACCCAAGGGTCAGCAGAAATGGCTGGCTTGGTGCGTCTAAAACTGGCTGAAGGAAAATATCAAGCCGTCATCACGACGGGTCGAAAAATCTCGGCGTTGATGTATTATCAATTGCGCGATGATTCGGTAAAAGTGCTGGCATGGCGCCATGGAACCCATGCCAATGATCACTATGAACTGATGCACAGTTTTCAACAAACCCCCACACAACCCGCATTGATTGTCTATATTGCCTCGCAAGCAGACGGCATTGAGGAACATTTTTCTTCGTTCGAACCTCTTGGTCAATCAACGGTATCGGCTGGCAATATCGAGACTTTGCATTTTGCACGGGTCTCAGGATATTTGGGCCGAAAGACTTTGAACTGATAATATAATGATGACAGCTTCCCATACAAACCAGATCATATTTGCAACCATCTTTGTTGGGTTGGCGACGATTGCTCTGTTTAATATTTATCCGTTGCTGGATATTGAAATCACCAGTTATTTTGCTCTTGGCAATCGCCGATTTGTGTTTCTCGATATCAGTATCATCGAACAATTGCGGTCGCTTACCATGGGGATTTATGTGAGCTGGTATGCGGCAATCATCTTCGCGCTCATCGTTTCAATGACCCGAAAAATGAAGATAGCCGGGTTTGCGGCGCGTGACTGGTTTTATGTGGTGATGTGTTCAGCTATTGGTCCCGCAATTTTGGCCAATCTGGTTTTCAAGACCTATTCCGGTCGTGCGCGGCCACGTAATATTGAAGAATTCGGCGGTATTTTCGATTTCACTCCGGTTGCAAATTGGAGCAGTGAATGTAGTGATAATTGTTCCTTTGTTAGCGGCGAAGTCTCCTCAATGGTAATGTTGTTTGCGCCATTGATTTTCATCTGCACCAAACGTCGATGGATTTTGGTTGCGGCCATGTTCATATTTGGCGGCTTATCCAGTTTGATGCGGATTGGCCAGGGTGGCCATTTCACCTCCGATTGCATCATGGCGGGTGTTTTCATGGTTTTGACCGCCGCAATTCTTTATAAGATATTCTACCCGTCGAGAATGATGCCTTCCACGCCGTAGCTGCGACACCACGCTTTGTTTTCGGATTGTCGATGTCGTAAGATGTTTTTTAATTTGAGGAATTACCCATATGAAAACGGTGCTTTGTTACGGGGATAGTCTGACCTTTGGAACCAACCCTGAAGGCAGCAGGCATACTTACGAAAATCGTTGGCCGACAGTGCTTGGTAAAGGGCTAAATGATACGCTGATTATCGCCGAAGGGTTGGGCGGACGCACCACTGTATTTGATGATTATGCGGCGGCTGCCGACCGCAATGGTGCCAAATTATTGCCTGCCATGCTTGCTTCCCACAGCCCTCTTGATGGTTCTGTCGCAAAGTTTTTCGGAGATTGATTCAGCTGAGTTCCGCCAGACCTTATGCGGCTAAGCTGGCAAATTGTTTGAACGGGGATATGTGGTTTGACTGGAACT
>JAESSK010000072.1 GCA_016764155.1 Rhizobiaceae bacterium | reverse complement strand
TGCTCGGCCTGCGCCAGCATATCGGTTGCCAGCATTTCAGCGTCGCCCGTAGAATCCGCCACGGTGAAAATCTCGCTGGGGCCTGCCAGTTGGTCGATGCCCACGGGGCCGAACACCTGTCGCTTGGCTTCGTTGACGTAGGCGTTGCCGGGGCCGAAAATCTTATCCACCTTCGGAATTGTATCGGTGCCGTAAGCCATGGCGGCGATTGCCTGTGCGCCGCCTACGCGGAAAATACGGTCTGCGCCTGCAAGCTGACATCCGGCAATCATCGCAGGATGGGCCGTGGGCGGTAGGCAGGCAATCACCTCATCACAACCGGCGATTTTTGCCGGAACGATGGTCATGATCGGCGCGGATAAAAGTGGATAACGACCGCCGGGCACATAGGCCCCTACCCGCTGGATTGGAATGATGCGGTGGCCGAGATGGACGCCCGGCATGGTTTCGATATCCAACTCCATCATGGTGCCCAGCTGGGCCTTGGCGAAATTTTGCACTTGCTCGATGGCGAACTCGGTATCCTTGCGGCTTTGCGGATCCAGATCGGCCAAGGCTTGCGTGATTTCCAGCGTGGTGACTTCGAGATTATCGGGGATCATGCCATCGAATTTTTGCGAGAAGTCGGCGATTGCCTTGTCGCCGTTCTGGCGCACATTGGTGAGAATATCTTTGACAGCCGCTTCAATGGCGCTGTTATCGGCTTCCACATCGGCGCCGGGCGCTTTGATAAATTCAATTCCGTCGATCATTTAACAGCGTCTCCAATTGTCGCATATGAACTTTTATGGACGTAATACTTTGCAATGGCCACCCGTTTTCTGGTAGATACGCTCAAACTCAGATTTATAAAATTATGCTATAAGGATATCAAATATGGCCCAAGCAACTCCTCCCTTTAGAGCCGACCATGTGGGCAGCCTGCTTCGCTCCGACGCTGTTAAAGACGCGCGTAAAAAGCACTTTGAAGACAAAACACTGAGCGCTGATAATCTTGCCGAGATCGAAGATGCAGCGATCCGCGAAGTGATTACCATGCAGGAAGATGCTGGTCTGAAAGCGGTAACTGATGGCGAGATTCGCCGCTCTTTCTGGCATTATGATTTCATGGGCGGTCTTAACGGCTTTGATCTGGTAGAGCGCGATGAAGGGGTTCAGTTTGCGGGCGTTAAATTGCGCCCGATCTTTCCGACTATTTCAGGCAAGCTTAGTTTTCCCGATGATCACCCGATGCTAGAGCATTATAAATTTGTGGCGGAAAATACCGGCGTGACACCGAAGATTTCTATTCCCGGCCCAAGCTGCTGCCATTTCAGAACGGCAGACGAAGACATTGCACCGGCTGAATATAAAGACATTGAAGCGTTCACCGCCGATATCGCCGCGACCTATAAAAAAGCCGTGCAGGCGTTTTATGACGCGGGTTGTCGCTATTTGCAGATGGATGATATTTTCTTTGCTTACCTCTGCGACCCAAAACATCGGGCAGAAAAGGAAGAAGCCGGTCAGGATCCTGATTGGTTGATCAATCGCTATGCGTGGATGATGAACGAAGCAATCAAAGACCGCCCTGATGATATGGTCATTGGTATGCATATGTGCCGTGGTAATTTCCGCTCAACCCACGCTGCTGAAGGTGCTTATGATCCAGCAGCGGATGCTGTATTCAACCAGACCGGCGTTGATATTTTCTTCATGGAATATGACAGCGAACGCGCTGGCGGACTTGAGCCACTTCGCCTGCTCTCTAAAGGCAAACAACGGGTACTACCGGGCTTTATCACCACTAAGACCGGTGAACTTGAAACCATTGATGATCTGCAACGCCAGTTTGAGGAGGCTGGGAAATTTACCGATATCGAACAGCTTGGCATCGCGCCACAGTGTGGCTTTGCTTCTACCGAGGAAGGCAACACGGTTACCTTTGACGATCAACGCCGCAAGCTTGATTTGGTTGTGAAAACTGCCGAAACCATCTGGGGCGGCGTTTAAATTTAGCTCAATATCTAGTGTTGGTGATCATGGTCTTTGCCATGTTTCACCACACTTTTATGTCCAATCGTTTGAGGCGTTGGGCAGGCGTGGATGGAACATTCCATCTCGAGGGTTGAATGGGAGATCGCGAAATCATTTTTCAGCATCTCCCTCACCGCTCCTTTGACGTGATCAGCGTCATTCCATTTTCCCTTTGAAATCACGATATGGGCTTCAAGTGCCGTTTCATGCTCCTGCATTTGCCATAAATGCACATGATGGATGCTTGCGACGCCTTCGATAGTGCTCATCTTTTCAAGCACCGTATCGGTGTCCATACCCTCGGGGCTGCCGAGCATAAGCACGCGAATTACCGCCGGAATTTCGCTGAAAGATTGCCATAAAATATATCCAGCGATCAGCAATGTGACGAGCGGATCAATCAGACGCCAATCGTAAAGTATGATCAACGTACCCGCGATGATGACAGCGATTGAACCCAGCGCATCGGCCACATTATGCAAGAAAGCGGCGCGCATGTTCATGCTTTGCTTGGATAGCGCATAAGTCAGCANTGCTGTGGCCAAATCCACCGCCAGAGCGATACCNGCGATNATCACCACGAGCCANCCATCGACGCTTGNGGGATTGATGAANCGCANCACGGCCTCATANACCAGATAAANNCCGATGACGATGAGCGTTGTNTAATTGACCAANGCCGCNACCACCTCNGCGCGGCCATANCCGAATGTCATTTTGCCATCGGCNGGNCGNCTGGCNATTTTACGGGCGAAGAANGCGATGATCAGCGATATGGCNTCNGAAAAATTGTGGATGGCATCAGCGATCAGCGCNAGGCTNCCTGAGAAAATNCCGCCGATGATCTGNGCNACCGTAAGCCCCAGATTAATGANAACNGCCCAAAAGACNCGGGCATCTCCCGCATCCGGNTCCACNTGATGATGATGACCTGCCATATTCTGATTCCTTGAAAATTCTATCAAACACCCAATATCAGTAAATATAATCTCTCTAGTAGCTATAGGGTCAAGGGATCTTTTCCATGCTTTCAATTGGTGAATTATCGAAGCGGACGGGCGTGAAAATTCCGACCATTCGCTATTACGAACAAATGGGCCTGATTGATGCACCGGAACGCTCCAGCGGCAATCAGAGGCGCTATACACGGCAAGGGCTTGAACGTCTTTCCTTCATTCGCCATGGCCGAGAACTTGGGTTGACGATTGAGGATATTCGCGAACTTGTGAGGCTGAGTTCTCATCCGGAATTGCCCTGTGACGACGCACATCACATTGCAGCGCGTCATCTGGTTTCTGTGCAGGCACGCATTGCCAAATTGAAACGCCTCGAAAAAGAGCTTAAACGCATTTCTAGGTTGTCGGATTCAGGACATGTGGGCGAATGCGATGTGATAAAATCGCTTTCGGATCACAGCCATTGCGAAACAGAACATTAGAAGACTTAAGCGGGGGAATTATTTTGGCACCAGCCATTGCGATTAAAGGACTGACCAAAAATTTTGGTGCGGTTCGTGCTGTTTCAAATCTTGATCTTGAGGTCAAACAAGGCGAAGCATTTTGTTTGTTAGGGCCAAACGGCGCTGGTAAATCGACAACGATTAATCTGATGTTGGGACTGACCAAACCAGACAATGGTTCGGTCCATGTATTTGGCCATGAACCCCATTCTTCAGCGGCTCAACAAATGACTGGATACGTGGCGCAGGACAGTGATTTCCCGCCGCTCCTCACGGTGCGTGAGATTATTAAATTGGTGCGGTGTCACTATCAAAACCCGCATCCTGCAGATGAACTGATTGAGAAATTTGGTCTGGAAGACATTGCTGATCGCCTGACTGGCGGGTTTTCAGGTGGCCAGCGGAGAAGGCTCGCTCTGGCCTTGGCTTTTGCGGGCAATGGCAAGCTTGTTTTTCTCGATGAACCAACGACAGGGCTGGACAGCAAGGCGCGGAAGAATTTCTGGGCCTATTCAAAGGAATACGTCAAACAGGGTGGAACCCTCGTTCTCACCACGCACCATCTGGAAGAAATCGAAGGGGTAGCAGACCGTATTTGCCTAATCAATCAGGGCGAAATTCAGCTTGAGGGCAGCGTTAAAGAAATCCAGAAACGTCTTGGGCAAAAGCATATTCACTTCGCCTGCGATAACCTCCCTTCCCTATCTCCAATTTCTCAACTGGTACATGAAAATGGTCATGCCCAGATAATTTCTCCCGACGCAGATGAAATTGTTCGTCAGTTGGTCGCCAGCGGTGTGGCATTCAACGATCTAGAAATTCGCAATGCGTCGCTTGAAGAAGCGATCGAGAAACTGACCGTTGGAGGAGATGCACAATGAGCAATAAACGATACCAAACGGCAATCATACTGCATTTAAAATCACTCCTACGGCTGCCTGCTTATTGGGCACCCACTCTAATATTCCCGGTNATGCTTTACATCATGTTTGGTTCAGGNGGCAGTGGTCGGGAAGCTGATTTCCGNATGGCATCCTTTGTGGTCTATGCNGTCATTGGTGTGGCGTTTTTCCANTTTGGCGTTTCNATCGCNCANGATAGGGAGAGCCATTGGGAGAGATATCGGCGCACGTTACCNGGTGCTGGCGGNCCTCGCATAGCTTCACAAATTGTCTCTGCTTTGGTGTTTGCACTGTTGGCGGCAGTGCTGGTGGTGATCGCTGGCATGTTATTTTCAGAACCTTCGATCGGCGCACAACGAATATCAGCACTTTTATTCGCCGCTATATGGGTGACCATCCCCTTCACCTTCTTGGGAATTGCGCTGGGTTATTGGACTACGGCCAAATCGGCAATAGCGTGGGCACAATTGCTTTATCTCCCAATGGCATATGCGGGTGGATTATGGATGCCGCCAGAGCAANTACCGTCAGTCGTTGCGGAAATCTCGCACTNTACGCCAACCCGTCACGGGGGCGAGATTGTATGGGCAATTGTCGGTGGCCAGCCAATCCCCGGCGAANGCATCATCTGGCTTGCAGGCTTTACCGTCCTATTCGCCTTGATTGCTTATAAGGGATATCAGCGCGATGAAAAAAAGCGCTACGCCTGAGGCTTGAGGATTATTCGTTCTGCTATTTTAACCGGCGGAAAGTCCAGAATATCTATGGTGTCAAAAGCCACTTCAAACGGTTCAATGACGTGTGATACAAGCGATAAGGCCGCAGCGCGATGCGCGTCTTGAATTTGAGTACCCAAGGTACAGTGTGCCACCCATCTATTCGGACGATAATGTTCGTGGCACAATTTAGGGTCGACCTTGGCATGAATGGCTGAATGTAATTCGGCCAACTCATAATTGTTTTGTGGAGAAGCCCATAAAACAAGCGGTGACGCTTCAAAACAACGAATTTTATCAAATGTTATTTGGATTTGNCGGCATTCCGCAAACACGCCTTTGAGCGCCTTGCGAAGTTCATTTGATCCGATGTTTTGATAGATGCCAAATGTAAAATGCGGGAGATATTCCAGAGACCGCATTGAAGGAATTTCTTCAAATTTTCCTATTTGATCCCAAAGATCAAGGATGGGGATATTGCTTTGATTGTTTGAGGCAATGCCTACGGCTCNCCCCATTTATCTCACCTCAATTGAAGTTGGTCCCAACCATCAATATCTATTTCTCAGTCTCTAGCGCTGCCAGTTTTTCCAGCATGTCGAGCAATTGGTTCATATCTTCCACGCCGTAGCTCTCATCGATTTCTTTATAAATNCTGCGNGCATCGGGCGTTACTTTTTCAATNACGGTAAGGCCTGCAGGNGCGATCTGCAGGAACAGTTTGCGGCCNTCACCCTTATCTTTGCGCCGGCTAATCAGTTTTCGTTCGCTCAGNGTTTTGACNATACGGGTTAGGCTTGGAGANAGCACACAAGCCTGGTTCGCAAGTTCCTTTGCATCCAGCGTGCCAGATTCATGTANCACNCGCAGCACCCGCCATTGCTGTTCTGTGATGTTATAATCAGCAAGAATNGGGCGAAAACGCGCCATNACGATTTCCCGCGCCCGTAACAAAACAATTGGTAAAGAACGCCCGGTATCACGAACGGGTTGGGTTAGGTTTTTGTCAGCCATATTATTTCCCATACTCACATTTCCTTAGCGAAATGTCTTTGCGGTTTCTGGTAGCCAGAGAATAATTTCCGGCACTAAGAATACAATTAGAATCAGAATCATCTGNGCAATAACAAATGGCATAACACCTTTATAGATGGAACTTAGTTTTACATCAGGTGCCATACCCTTGATTACGAAAACATTCATACCAATTGGCGGGGTAATCATGCCTAATTCTACTACCATGACAACGATAATGCCAAACCAGACCGGGTCAAATCCAAGATCTATTATGATTGGAAAGAAGATCGGAACGGTGAGCAGGATCATTGCCAAAGCATCGAGAAAACAACCCATCACCATGTAGATCAATAAGATGACCGCCATGATTGCCATGGGCGGAAGATCCATCCCGCCGACAATGCTGGATAGTTCAGCTACCAAGCCTGAAAAAATCATCAAATTGTTCAACGTGATTGCACCGATCAACACAACGAAGATCATTGCTGTCATGGTAATTGTTTCAGTCAGCGCTTCTTTGGTATTGGTCCATGTAAGTCGCCCGCGTATGGCGGAGATCAGGAAAGCGCCCGATGCGCCAATTCCAGCAGCCTCGGTCGGGGTGAAGACACCAAAATAAATGCCGCCGATCACGATGCTAAATAAAAGCATGATGCCCCAAGTCTGGCCTACTGCGCGGATTTTCTCAGCAAAGGTGGTTTTAACGCCTGCTGGCCCAAGGTGTGGCCAGATGCGTGTGGTGATTGCGATCGCCAGCATGAAACCGATGATTGTCAAAATGCCCGGCAGGAACCCTGCAATAAACAGATCACCAATGGAGGTTTCCGTCAGGATGCCATAGAGAACCAGAATCACGCTTGGGGGGATCAAAATACCAATGACGCCGCCAGCAGCAACNGAACCGGTGGCAAGGCTATCGTCATAGTTGAANCGCTTCATTTCCGGCAGAGCGACCTTACTCATGGTNGCAGCGGTNGCGATAGACGAACCGCAAATCGCGGCAAAGGCACCGCATGCNCCAATGGTTGCCAGAGCAAGACCACCGCGAAACGCGCCAAACCATGCATTAAAGGCACTGTAGAGTTCCTGACTGAGGCCGGAACGGGCGGCAACTGACCCCATCAAAATGAACAGAGGTATGATCGACAAATCATAGGTGACAGTTTTTTCCAGTGCAGTCGTTCCCAATAGGGAAAGCGCTGGTTGAAAACCGATGATTGCGGATGTGCCTAACAAGCCACAAATACCCATGGCAAAGCCGATGGGTACGGACGCTAGCAAAAGTACGAATAGTCCCGCGAATGCCAGAAAACCTATTGAAATTGGATCCATCGGGGTTAGTCGCTTTTCTTAATTGGATTGGGATTGGGTACGAATACGAAATAAAGGCACAAGAGTGCGGAGAACGTTGCTCCGACTGCCATTATCGCGGTAATTGGATATACGGGGATCGCTAAAATTTGGGTCACTAACCCATCAGAATTTTGCACGAACACTTTGCGCCAGAAATTCCAGGCAATCAGCCCTAGGAAGAATACACCGGTCAGTGCTGAAAATCTTTTTAGCAAAGACTGAATTGGTAAAGGCAATAATGGTGGCACGAGATCAACGGAAATATGATCGCGGTGCAGTGTTGTAAGGGTTAGACCGAGCATAATGATTAGCCCCATGGCCTGCTCTGTCAGTTCAACACCGAAAACCAAGGGTGCATTGAATACGTAACGCCCCACAACATCGACGAAAGTCATGACCATTACGAATAGCAAAAAGGCAGAAGCGATTGCAGCTGCCCATTTGCTGATTTTTTCAGCTAATTTATACATAATCAAAATTTGGCTTAGGCTTGAGGTTTCACATAAAGTTAGGGGCGGAATAAATCCGCCCCATATTAGTTTTCAACGACTTACATGCCGGAGAGTTTTTTCACTGTTGCGTTCAAATCTTTCAACAGTGCCGCTCCATCATGACCACGGCCATTGGCCATTTTGATCCAGTCATCATTCATGAAAGCAATTTTTTCTTTCCAAATAGCCAATTCAGCATCGGAGATGGTGGTGAATGTTGAACCTTCTCCTTTTGCAAATTCTTTGGCGATACGGTCAGCTTCATCCCAGCCATGGCCAAGGATTTTGGCGCCGGCAATGCCGCCCAGATCGGTAAGCACTTTTTTGTGTTCGTCGGAAAGGCTGTTCCATTTGTCTTTGTTCATGATGACAGCAAATGGTGTTGTATAAAGACCACCTGGAATTTCCAATGTGTTGCCGACCACTTCGGTCAATTTGAAGCTTTTCAGAGCTTCGAACGGGAACAATGTACCGCCTGCAACGCCTTTTTGGATGGTTTCATAGGTCTTTGGTGCAGATACAGTCACCGGAGAAGCACCAAGTGCTTCGGCCATGCGAACACCGCCACCGCCAACGCGCAATTTCACGCCTTTTAGTTCAGCAAGGTTGGTGATCTTGTCTTTCGAATGCAGAAGACCGGGGCCGTGCACCATGATGGTGATAACTTTAACGTCTTTGAATTCTTTTTCGAAGCCGATGTTGCGATCATACCATTCCCATGCTGCCTGACTGCCGATTTCGGCACTTGGCGAGATGAACGGTAGTTCTACTGCCCGCAAAACTTCAAATGGACCCGGTGTATAACCAGTCACGTGGTATGCCATGTCGGCAGAACCATCACGCACAAGGTCATATTGTGCAGGTGGACCAGCGATTGGTGCAGGATCGATTTTGATTGTCAGTGTTCCGCCAGAGGCTTCTTCAATGGCTTTGATCCAGACTGGGAAAGTATCGGCAGTCAAGTGATGGCTGCTAGGCACCCATGTAGACATTCTCAGCGTTACTTTATCAGCGGCATTCACCGCATTGGTCANTGCACCGGTAAGCCCGATGGATGCTGCAAGTGCTGCAGTAGCCAAGCNNTTTTTAATCAGATCACGTTTTTTCATATTTCCACTCCCTTAAAATATTGTTGTGTTTTTNCAAAATCCCCCCCGGCTCCGAATGATTNANATCACCGTTAGCCGAATTTGTTCCTCCAAACATATTCCATGTTATTTACACGTTAATTAGCTGTCAATCCATACTATATTTTATCTTTTTTGTTTGGATTCTCGTTTTAAATCAATCGCTTTCGCTGTTCATGGAGAAAAGCGCCTTGAATCTGGACAAATCCTCGGTAGATTTTTTCATCGGGTCATAGTTCGGTTCCGGCAGGGGCTGAACCACATCCCAATGTTCTACCATCTGGTCTTTTTCATTGAAGCGCAAGAAATCGGCGATAATGACGTGTTTCAGCAATTTGTGCAAAATGACGATGTCGCCGCATTCAAACAGTTGAATTGGCGTCCATTCTTTGCGGCCCGGACGGTGATAGGCGATCTCCTGGATATAGTTTCGCACGCCTTCACGGCCCTGCCCGATGCCCGGTGTATGCTGGATATAATCTTCGGCCATCAAGGTATCTATGAGGGATAAATCATCCCCGTGCATGCAGTCATCCATGAATCGGAGCACGATTTTTTCCCGTTTGGAAAGGTCGGTGCGTTTGCGTGGATCGTATGAATTTGGTTCCATGATTAAACAATATCTCCTGTTGTATCGACAGCGCCGGAATGCGTTACCGCGCCCTTATTGGCGCCACGAACGGTGGCTGCGTATTTTTCCAAGATGCCGCCGATTTGCCGGATTTCTTGCACAGGTTTTGCGGCGCGCCTTTTGGCTAAAGTCGCCTCATCCACTTCCAAATGGATGGAAGCGACTTCAGGATTTGCATCAATGGCGATGATATCGCCGTCTTCGACGAGAGAAATCATACCGCCGATGGCGGCTTCCGGGCTGGCATAGCCAATGCAGAGGCCGCGCGATGCGCCGGAAAAGCGTCCGTCGGTCAAAAGCGCCACATCGGAGCCTGCCCCCTGCCCGTATAAAAGCGCCGTAACGCCGAGCATTTCCTTCATGCCCGGTGCGCCTTTCGGTCCTTCGCCGCGCACGATGATGACATCGCCTGTTTTATATTCGAGGTTTTCAATGGCTCTTTGGCATGCGGCTTCGCCGTCAAACACGCGAGCTGGGCCGCGATGGATTAATTTTTTCAATCCAGCGACTTTTAGCAATGCACCGTCGGAACAGAGATTGCCCTTGAGCACAACGATGCCGCCGGTTTTGGCGATGGGGTTTGCGGTAGTGTGGATTACTTCCTCGTCGGGCTTTGGCACGTTGGCTAATTCCTCTGCCAAGGTACGGCCGCTAATGGTGAGCGTTGTACCATCCACATAACCGCCACGCATCAGTTCTGCCAGAATGACACCAGTGCCGCCGATTTCGTAAACATCACGAGCCAGATATTTGCCGCCGGGGCTGAGATTACCAATCAGCGGGGTGCGGGCAAAAACCTTTCCCACTGCATCGATATCAAAATCAATGCCCGCCTCATGGGCGATTGCCGGAATGTGAAGCGCTGCATTGGTGGAACCACCGGTGGCAGCCACCACCGCGCAGGCATTTTCCAAAGCTGCCCTTGTGACGATATCGCGGGGCAATGGACCATTGCCATCGATGGCGTCGATCACCAATTTGCCAGCTGCACGTAAAATTGGATTACGGGCGCTATAGACTGCCGGGATCATCGAGAGGCCGATGGGCGAAAGACTGATAGCTTCAGATACCATGCCCATGGTGTTGGCAGTAAACTGGCCTGCACATGCGCCGCCTGTCGGGATACAAGCCGACATGATCGCGTAGAGTTCTTCTTCGGTTGCTTCTCCTGCAATCATCTGGCCGATGGTTTCAAAAGCATCGAGGGCTGTGATATCTCGGCCTTTATAGCGTCCCGGCAAGGTTGCACCTATGCTGCATCCGCTTGGGCGTTTGGGGTATCCCAAAGAGATTGCCGATGCGGCTATTTTTCTGGCAAGTGGCGAAAGCAGT
>JAESSK010000071.1 GCA_016764155.1 Rhizobiaceae bacterium | reverse complement strand
AATGAACTTGTGGGCGCATTGGGCTGGTTCGAGATTTCACGTACCCATCCCAAGCGTTATCTGGCGAATTACAAAAAGCTGAATGCCACCATTAAGCGAGGCTTATTGGAAACCAACCCCTCAGCCAGTTGGTGGCCATCCAGCCCATCGCTTGGGCATGACAATTATGGTGACGGATGGCACGATGACAGCTCTGGTGACATGCATTACTGGTCGGTTTGGCATGAGGGGAAATCCTTCGATAATTACCGCCAGGTCAAACCGGGATTTTGCTCTGAATTTGGATTTCAGTCTTTCCCTTCAATGAACGTTGTTCGACAATTTGCCAGTGAAAACGATTTGAACATTGGTAGCCCGGTGATGGAGAGCCATCAAAAGAATGAAGGCGGCAATGCCAGAATCACCGAGACGATGTTTCGTTATTTTCGCTTTCCAGAAGGGTTTGAGAATTTTGTCTATCTGTCGCAAGTGCAACAGGGGCTGGCGATCAAGACTGCGGTGGATTACTGGCGCAGCCTGAAGCCTCGTTGCATGGGTACGCTATACTGGCAGTTGAATGATACTTGGCCGGTGGCAAGCTGGTCCAGTCTCAATTATGGCGGCGACTGGAAGGCCATGCATTTCATGGCCAAGCGGTTTTTCCAGCCGGTGAATGTGATGATTATTCCCGAAGGGGATGAACTGAAAATCATTGCTGTCAATGATACGATGTCGACGGCGATACTGGATGTGAAGCTCACGCTTATTGCGCTCGACGGGACACAGACCGATTTGCGCGAATTGAGTGGAGAAGTGTGTACAGAATGCGGAGAATTGCTGACCACCCTATCCACTGACCTGGTTCCCGATGATCATATCCTAGCGCTCACTTTCACTAGCGATAACGGCATGTCCGGCGAAGATCATCATACCAATCTACCTTACAAATCTCTCGATCTTGCCGATCCTGAGCTTACTTTTTCTACCCGTATTACAAAGGATGGTGTTGTTATCACCCTCGACGTTCAAGCGCCCGCATTTTATGTAACGCTTGAAGCTGAAATTGCGGGACGCTTCTCAGATAATTGCTTTTTGATGCTGCCCAACCAACCACGCGAAATTTTATTTACCCCTTCAGAAAACGATTTCTCGGCGGCAGCAAACTCCATCATCGTTCGCGATCTCTTTAATTGTTCAAGGAGGAAAACCTTATGAAACGCTCTGACGTCAACGCCATTATTCGCGAAAGCGATGCCTTTATCCGCTCGTTTGGTTTCATCATGCCGCCCTTTGCCTATTGGTCGGCTGAGGAAATGAAGGAGCGCGTGGCAAGCGACAGCGCAATCATTGCTGAAAACCGGTTGGGCTGGGATATNACCGANTACGGACAGGGTAATTTTGCTGATCTGGGCCTATTTTTATTCACCGTGCGCAACGGTTCCAACGCCAATATCGCCAAGGGCAAGGGCGTGTTATTTGCCGAAAAAATAATGATCAGCCGGGAGAACCAAATCTCCCCCATGCATCGTCATAACCTAAAAACCGAAGATATTATCAACCGAGGCGGCGCGACGCTGGTGATTGAATTATTCTCGGCCTTCCCCGATGGCAACATCGATCCTAATGGCGATGTTCAGGTGGTAACCGATGGCCGCACACGCTCCTTGAAAGCGGGCGATCATTTGGCGCTTTCGCCGGGCGAGAGCGTTACGCTTCAACCCAATCACTGGCACGCTTTTTGGGGCGAAGGCGGTGATGTGCTGATNGGNGAAGTCAGCAATGTGAACGATGATTTGACCGACAATATTTTCCGCGACCCGATTGGACGCTTTTCAGAAATTTCCGAAGACGAACAGCCCTTGCACCTGCTCGTTTCCGACTACGACAAATGGCTGTCTTAGACAGTAAAATTCATACTGAACCGATGAGGAATGATTTTATGACCCAATTTTCAATGCAATTATACAGTGCACGCAAATTTCCACCACTGAAGGAAACGCTTCAGCAATTGACCGACCTTGGCTACGCGGAAGTAGAGGGCTTTGGCGGCCTCTACGGCGACCTTGATGCATTGGTTGGCGGGCTGAATGAAACCGGATTGAAAATGACCTCCGGGCATTTCGGCATAGATGCGCTGGAAAATGACGTGGAAGGCTGCCTTGCTGTTGCCAAAGCCACCGGCATGAAGACCATGTATTGCCCTGCTATTGATAAGGACGACCGGGTTAAAGATGCTGCCGGATGGACTGCCCTCGGAAAACGTCTGGAAGATGCTTCAAAGCCTTATGTGGCGGCGGGCATTAAATTTGGTTGGCACAATCATGCCTTTGAATTTGTTCCCACTGCCGAGGGATTAATCCCTCTTGATTTGATGTTTGCCGCCTGCCCCGATCTCACATGGGAAATCGATATTGCATGGATCATTCGCGGCGAAGCTGACCCGATTNAATTCATCAATAAATATGCAGACNGGATCAATGCGGTTCACCTCAAAGACATCNCGGCAACGGGCGAATGTGAAGACGAGGACGGTTGGGCAGATGTGGGCCATGGGGNCATCGAGTGGGCGCCTATTATGGCNGCGTTGCAGGCTGCAAACATCGATCATTATGTGATGGAGCACGACAATCCCAAAAATATGGAGCGCTTTGCGCGCCGTTCACTTGCTGCTGCAAAAAACCTTTAAGGAAAAGCAAAATGAGNAAAGTTCTTGGCGTTGGAATTATCGGGTGTGGTAATATTTCCACCACCTATTTCAAATTGGGGCCTTTGTTCAAAGGCTTTGAAATCATTGCCTGTGCGGATCTAAGNGATGAAGCTGCCCAAGCGCGCGCCGATGAATATGGCGTGCGCAAGGAAAGCATNGATGGGNTACTAACGGCTGNNGATATTGATCTGATCATCAATTTGACCATTCCNGATGCGCATTTTCCGGTGACCAANCANATTCTGGAAGCNGGNAAACATGCCTACTCAGAAAAGCCTTTGGTGCTTTCGCTTGATCAGGGCAAAGAGCTAGCGAAAATTGCTGCTGAAAAGGGTCTTTCCATCGGTTGTGCGCCGGATACCTTCCTTGGCAGTTCGCACCAATTGGCGCGTCAGAAAATTGATAATGGTGATGTGGGCAAAATCACATCAGGCACTTGTCATGTGATGTCCCACGGCATGGAGAAGTGGCATCCAAATCCGGACTTTTTCTTCCTACCGGGCGGTGGTCCGATCTTTGATCTTGGCCCNTATTATATCGCTAATTTGATTAATCTGGTTGGCCCTATCAAACGTGTTGCGGCCCTTTCATCGATGGCAACCGATACACGCACCATTGGTTCTGAAGCGCGCAAGGGTGAAACCATTCCGGTTAAAACACCAACCAATATTCATGCTCTGCTTGAATTTGAAAATGGCGCGACGATCACCTTTTCTGCCAGTTGGGATGTATGGTCCCATCGCCATAAAAGCATGGAACTGTATGGAACCGAGGGCTCAATCTTTGTTCCCGATCCAAACTTCNTTGGCGGCGATGTTTTGATGGCCGGAAGTGACGGCGAGATCAAAACTTTGGATGTTTGGGATCACCCTTTTGCTGTCAATAATTACAAGGATGGCACACAGGCAAATTATAGAACTGCGGGGCTTGCCGATATGGCGGTTGCAATCCTAGAGGGGCGTGATGCCAGATGTTCGTTTGAGCGGGCTTTGCACGGGGTTGATGTGATGGCNTCTATTCTCAAATCCGGTGAAACCGGTGAATTTGTAGATATCACAACCAAATGCACCCGTCCGGCGGCCCTTGGTATGGAAGAGGCCCGAGCATTGCTAAAATAGTGTTAGGAACAACTCTTTATCTAACTTGAGACGTTGCTCATTACTGCTGATTATTTAAAAATGCAGCAACCTTACAAACATTGGAGAAAGTACTTTGGTTTATACACCCAATCCCNATCGCTATTCAAAAATGGTCTATAATCANTGNGGCAATAGCGGNCTNAAACTTCCTGCAGTNTCGCTGGGTCTTTGGCATAATTTTGGCGGNGATACACCGCACGAANTCAAACGTGAGCTTTGCCAGACCGCTTTTGATCTGGGCATTACCCATTTTGATCTGGCAAATAATTACGGCCCGCCTGCGGGCAGTGCCGAATCTGCTTTTGGTGAAATTCTACGTACAGATTTCGCCAATTACCGCGATGANNTGGTNATNTCNTCCAAGGCCGGTTACATGATGTGGGATGGCCCTTACGGAGAATGGGGTAGCCGCAAATATCTGATNTCNTCNTGCGATCAAAGCCTGAAACGCTTGGGNCTNGANTATGTGGATATTTTCTATTCTCACCGCTACGACCCCGATACACCACTGGAAGAAACCATGGGTGCACTCGATCAAATCGTTCGCTCGGGCAAAGCGCTTTACGCTGGTATCTCGTCTTATAATTCGGAGCGCACACGCGAAGCTGTGGCCATATTGAAGGATCTGGGCACGCCCTGCGTTATTCATCAGCCTAGCTATAATATGATCAATCGCTGGGTAGAGCGCGATGGTTTGAAAGACACGCTGAAAGAACTGGGTGTTGGTTCAATCGCCTTTACGCCACTGGCACAGGGCATGTTGACCAATAAATACCTCAATGGCATGCCGGAAGGCAGCCGTGCAACGCAGGGAAAATCTCTCAATCCAAATTTCCTCAGCGATAAGGCAATTGCCAATATCAACAAGCTGAACGACATTGCCAGCGCACGAGGCCAGACCCTTGCTCAAATGGCGATTGCCTGGGTGTTGCGTGAAGGTGGCATTACCACAGCGCTGATCGGCGCTTCCAAACCTCAGCAGATCATTGACTGCGTTGGCGCTATCAACAATCTCGATTTCAGCGCTGATGAATTGGCAAAGATCGATGAATATGCCGACGAAGAAAGCATCAATCTTTGGGCCAAATCGTCCGAAGAAAAATAGGGAATACCATAAATGATCCGCAATCCAATCCTTCCCGGCTTTAACCCTGATCCCTCCATCTGGCGGGTCGGGGAGGATTATTATATCGCGACATCGACGTTTGAATGGTTTCCGGGGGTGCAAATTCATCATTCGCGCGACCTTGTGAACTGGACGCTGGTGTCGCGACCGTTGCGGCGTAAAAGCCAGTTGGATATGCGCGGCAATCCCGATAGTTGCGGCATCTGGGCGCCCTGCCTTTCCTACGCGGATGGAAAGTTCTGGCTCGTTTATACCGATGTGAAACGCTATGACGGNAATTTTAAAGACACCCATAATTATATCGTGACTTGCGATACCATTGATGGGGAATGGTCNGATCCNATCTATGTCAATTCATCNGGNTTCGACCCNTCGCTCTATCATGGTGAAGACGGNCGCAAATGGTTTTTGAATATGCAATTGCGCCATACGAGNGATGGNGATGCGGGNAAACCNGAACCTTTGTCCTTTGATGGNATNTTGATGCAGGAATATGATGCNGATCAGGGAAAACTGATTGGGCCTTGNAAAAACATCTTTCCAGGCAGTGCNCAGGGTCTGGTTGAAGGGGCTCATTTATTCAAGCGTAACGANTATTATTACCTCACAACNGCTGAGGGNGGCACGAGTTACAACCATGTAGTGACCATGGCGCGCTCCCGNGANATCTGGGGGCCGTATGAGATACACCCGAACACTTTCCTGATGACATCGAAAGATGCGCCTGACGCCCCNATTCAGCGNNCNGGGCACGGGCAAATTGTTGAAACGCCTGAAGGCGAAGTCTACCATACCCATTTGATGGGGCGACCGCTTCCTAATAAACGTTCACCGTTGGGCCGTGAAACAGGCATTCAAAAATGCGTTTGGCGCGATGACGACTGGCTTTATATGGAACAAGGCGGGCTTGTTCCCATAACAAACGTCCCCTCCCCTGATCCAGCAATTGAGCCACACGCGCCAAAAGCCGTACATACTGTATTTGACGGTAAGGTCTTGCCTGATGATTTTCAGTGGCTAAGAACTCCGGAGCCAGATGACCTGTTTACTCTGACTGGCGAAACACTGCGCCTCACCGGGCGTGAATCCATTGGTAGCTGGTACAATCAATCACTGGTTGCAAGACGGCAGGAGCATTTCAAGTTTCGGGCAGAAACCAAGGTNGNCTTCGAACCTGAAACNTACCAANATGCAGCCGGNCTNACGCTCTACTANAATCGCTTCAAGTTTCATTTCCTTGCNTTTTCTCACAGCGAGGAGCTNGGNCGNAATATCTCNATNATGAGCTGTGAGGCGGACTGGCCNAATGGCAATTTGACATTTGCGTTGGAACAATCTGTGCCAATCACCGGCAATGAAGTTGAAATGCGTGCAGAT
Source organism: Rhizobiaceae bacterium (assembly GCA_016764155.1). Taxonomy (GTDB): domain Bacteria; phylum Pseudomonadota; class Alphaproteobacteria; order Rhizobiales; family Rhizobiaceae. The sequence continues at coordinate 1,429 of JAESSK010000071.1, read as the reverse complement.
ATAGATCACGACATACTGCAATATTTCTATCGAACCGAAACTGAGGGGGACTGGATGAAAATTGGCCCCGAGCTTGATGCGAGCCTAATTTCAGATGAAGCAGGCCGCGGGGCGCACGGCTCGTTCACCGGCGCGTTTATCGGCATGATGGCATTCGACATCACCGGACAGAAACTGCCCGCTGATTTCGACTATTTCAACTATATTCCCGAATAGGATTAGTGGTTTTCCGTATAGGTAGGCGGGGCATGGCGCACGATCACTTTTGCGCCCGGCTTTACCCGTTCATATAGATCAATCACATCCTGATTGATCATGCGGAAACAACCGCTGGAAGCGTTTTTCCCGATACTGAATGGGTGATTGGTGCCGTGGATACGGTACATTGTATCCTTGCCATCCTTAAACAAATACATGGCGCGGGCACCGAGCGGGTTTTGTATCCCTGCGGGCATGCCACCGGCATATTTTGCCAGTTTAGGGCTACGCGCAATCATTTCGGTGGGCGGTGTCCATGTGGGCCATTTTGTTTTGCGTTTAACCACAGAATCCCCTGACCATTCAAAGCCTTCCTTGCCAACGGCAATGCCGTAGCGAATGGCTTTGCCGCCACGTTGGACCAAATAAAGGAACGGGCCGGTTGTATCTACGATGATGGTGCCAGGTTTATATCTGGTACGAAGGTCCACGACACGGCGCAAATACCGTTCGCGCATTTTTGTATAATCAAAAGCAGGAAGCGAAATATCATCGTCCACAATCGGTGCATAGGCATAAGAAGCCGTTGAGACCGTATCGACTGAAGAAAGCGCCATGGCAGGGTCGTTGAGGACTGCACTGCTTGTATTGCAAGCGGAAAGAGCAAGGGCTGCGACTAGTACTGCTACAGGTTGCCACTGAATAGATTTGAAACCGTTGGCGACTGAATTAGTGTTCGACATAATAGAGGTACCTCAATCTGACCACCCAAAAGGGTATTGTGTTGTCAGTCCAAAAACACACGCCCCCATGCCTCTTGACTATTTGACCCGTGTTATCACCGATATCTGAAGAAATAGCAAAGTTCTGAAATACAAATATCCGTGTGCAGGACATTTTCGCTGAATGGATCACGGCTCTAACCATCCAATATAATTGACATAAACGGGTTTGTGCTCAACATGATGAGCATTAAACATGCTTGAATTTATGGATGGAATACCAGATGAGTGAAACACTAACGGGTTCTTGTCATTGTGGCACGGTAGAGTTTGAGGTGGTTCTTGATGTACCGCTGGATGATCCAAATATGAAATTGGCGCGGTGTAATTGCTCTTTGTGCAGGCGCCGACAAAGCCAAGATCAATAACTTTTTCAATGTTGCTGTCAGGATCAACAACGGTACGCTTGGCTTTTTCCACCAGCACCATATTGCCGTCCTTGCCGCAAA
>JAESSK010000070.1 GCA_016764155.1 Rhizobiaceae bacterium | reverse complement strand
ACCTTTGCTCTGGCCTTTGCCTTCACGACCACCTTTGCTCTGGCCTTTGCCGTCATGTCCGCCTCTGCTTTGGCCTTTGCCATCACGTCCGCCTCTGCTTTGGCCTTTGCCATCGCGTCCGCCTCTGCTTTGACCTTTGCCATCACGTCCGCCTCTGCTCTGGCCTTTGCCATCACGTCCGCCTCTGCTCTGGCCTTTGCCGTCACGTCCGCCTCTGCTTTGGCCTTTGCCGTCACGTCCGCCTCTGCTTTGACCTTTGCCGTCACGTCCGCCTTGGCTTTTGCCATTGCGATCACCGTAGTCGTTACCTCTGCCACGGCTTTTGCCGTCACGTCCGCCTCTGCTCTGGCTTTTGCCATCACGTCCGCTTCTGCCACGACTTTTACCGTCACGGCCACCTCTGCTATGGCTTTTACCATCACGGCTATTTTTACCGCGACTTCTTTTGCTGTTGCTTTTTTTGCCATATTTATTTGAAGTGTATTTTTTGCCATAGTTCTTTTTACTGTGGCTTTTTTTACCATATTGCTTTTTGCCGTGGCCTTTTTTGCCATAGTCTTTTTTATTGTAGCGTTTTTTGCCGTATTGCTTTTTACCGTGGCCCTTTTTGCCAAAGTGTTTTTTACCATGGCGTTTTTTACCGTAGTATTTTTTGCCATGTTTCTTTTTGCCGTGATGCCATTTGCCAGGATCACGTGGATTTTCCACTTCAATGACTTCGGTGGGCACTTGGGTGATTGTTTCGGTGGAATCGCAACCATTGGTGTAAGTTTTTAACTGCGGCAAGTCGCAGTAGATATTTTTTGCCGTAATTTTTGCAGTCGCAATTTGTCCCATCGAGAATGTGAACACAAACATTGCCGCAATCAATGCGATTGATAGTCGGACAAAGCCTTGTGAGAAATCATATCTTCGATGTTCGCAGGTGGGTTTTTTGAATAGTTTACTCATCGTAATTACTCTCAACTTTTTGCGATATCGACAGAGAACCGGACAGCCGATTCCATGCCTGATATTCAGGTTAAAAAATTTCCAGAAATTTTGGATAGCGAGATCGGCAATCGGACATGGGAGTGCCCGAAGCGATTATCCTGCTAGACCGCTAGATGGTGGCTGAAAGGCAGCCACAGGCGTTCACTCGCGCAATATTCAGTGCATCAAGTGTTAACGCAGAACGTATCTACGCGGTCTTTGGGATTGTATTCCGATTAGGTGGATTCATTTTCATCTCCTTAAATGCGAAACCGAATTATTTCTCGATTTCGATGCCTCAGTGGGGTGCCGCATCATTTAAGGGGATCAGGGGTTACCTGACCCAGGGGAAGGTTAATTTTTTACTAACTAATTGTCAACGAGTAGACGTAAGTAATTGTTGGTTATGGTTAACGCGACTAATCAATAAATACATAGTCTTAGGCCAAGTTTAGGTGTGATTTAGCGTGTAGTCAGTCGTGGTTTAGGTAAGTGCGCACTATGCGAATTGTAGGCCGGAAATTTTGGTTCCGCCTTGTGTTCGGTGGGCCAGAGCATTTGGTGTTCGCGACAGAAGCCCTCAGGAATTCCAAATATCCGTATAGGAATTACTTTTCCACAACCGCCAATTAACAAGTTCAGATTTTATTAAAGCTGTAGTATGGTTAATTTTCGGCGGATATTACCTGTCGTGGGAGGTTTAAGATTTTCGGTATTGGTATTTCGAGTTATCGATACTTGGCGTAGTGTTGAGGCGCCGTTGGAGGTCTGGCTTTTTGCTCAACATATTTGTGAAAGCGGGAGGTTTTACATGGTTAAATTTACTGTCAATAATGTCGCGAAGGAATTCGACGGCGACATGGATACACCACTGTTGTGGTTCATCCGTGATGATCTGGGTTTGCCCGGCACCAAATTTGGTTGCGGCGCTGGCCTTTGCGGTGCGTGCACCGTGCATGTGGATGGGGTTGCGGTGCGTTCGTGCCAGACCAATGTTTCGCAAGCGGCTGGAAAATCCATCACAACAATCGAAGGTTTGAGCGAAGACGGTAATCATCCTGTGCAGGTCGCATGGCGTGATCAAAATGTGCCACAATGTGGTTTCTGTCAGTCCGGTCAAATCATGCAGGCGGCATCACTTCTGACTGAAAATCCTAATCCAACGGATGAGCAAATTCAGGCTGGCATGGAAGGCAATATCTGTCGGTGTGGCTGTTATCAACGCATCAACTCTGCCGTCAAACAAGCCTCGACGGGAGTTTGATCATGTTACATTTGAACAAATACAACGCTGCCAGTTCGTCTGACGATGCCGGCGTATCAATCATCCAAAATGTTAGCCGTCGTTCGGTGCTTGCCGGAATTACCGGTTTTGCCGTTGCTTTGCAGGTTGTGCCTGCCATGGCTTTGGATCCATACCCTCATGCAGGAACGTCCATGCCTAATGGCGTGGTCAATAATCCTCATGCGTTCGTTTCGATTGCCAAAGACGGTACAATCACCATCATGGCGCATCGCTCCGAAATGGGAACTGGTTCGCGAACCACACTTCCGATGATCGTTGCCGACGAGATGGATGCCGGTTGGGATCAGGTGGTCATTCAGCAGGCTGTGGGCGACGAGAAGAAATACGGTAACCAGAATACAGATGGTTCACGTTCCCTTCGTCACCACATTCAGCCCATGCGCGAAATTGGTGCCTCCGTTCGCTACATGCTTGAACAAGCTGCTGCGAAGATCTGGGATACGGATATCTCCAATGTGGAAGCGGTCTATCATCAGGTTGTTCATAAAACGCTCGGCAAACGCCTTGGTTATGGTGATCTGGCAGAAACCGCCATGGGGCTTGCTGCTCCCGCACGCGAAAACCTTCGCTTTAAAGATGAGAAGGAATTTCGCTATGTGGGTAAGGGTGCCGTACAGATTTATGATCTGCACGATATCACTACCGGTAAAGCGGTCTACGGTGCCGATGTTTCTCTACCCGGCATGAAATACTCGGTCATTGCGCGCTCACCTGCTCTGGGCGCAACGGTTAAATCCGTTGACGATAAGGCTGCTCTGGCAGTTCCCGGCGTTGAAAAAATCGTAATGATCCCGGTTACTGGTCTTGGTTCAGTGTTTAAGCCAAAAGGCGGCGTTGCTGTTATTGCGAAAAACACATGGGCTGCCATTAAAGGGCGTGATGCGCTCGAAATCGTGTGGGATGCTGGCGAACATGGTTCATTCAATACACCTGCCTATGAGAAGGAACTTCGTGCTTCTGCCAGTGCGCCGGGTTCATCTGTTCGTTCGCAAGGCGACACCGATGGAGCGCTAAAAGGTGCAGCTAAAGTCTTCACCCGCGAATATTACCAGCCCCACATGGCCCATGCGCCAATGGAGCCACCAGCAGCGATTGCAAACTATGCCAATGGCAAGCTGGAAATTTGGGCACCTGTTCAAAGCCCTTATACGGCTCGCGTTGATTCAGCCGCGTATGTTGGCCTGACGGAAGATGATGTTACAGTAAATGTCACGCTTCTTGGCGGTGGTTTTGGCCGCAAGTCCAAGGCTGATTTTGCAACTGAAGCTGCCTTCCTTTCCAAGGAAGTTGGTGCGCCGGTTCGCGTTCAATGGACCAGAGAAGATGATATTCGCCACAGCTATTACCACACTTCATCGGTGGAAAAGATCGACATTGGTCTTGATGCCGATAACAAGGTGATTGCATGGCGTCATCGCAGTGCGGCTCCGTCNTTCCTNTCGACCTTTGCNCCTGATGCTGGCGTTCAGCATCCGGTNGAAATCGGCATGGGTCTGGAAAACCTGCCNTATGAGATTGAAAACATCTCTGCCGAGCAGTGTAAGGCGATGGCTCATACGCGGGTTGGNTGGTATCGTTCGGTATCNAATATTCCACGTGCGTTTGCTGTTCAATCNGCAACTGCCGAACTGGCTCANGAGCTTGGTAANGACCAGAAGGAATTCCTGCTTGAGATGATCGGTTCCGACCGCAATCTNGACTGGAAGAAAAACGGTCTGCCGCAGGCATATTGGAACCAGGGNGAACCCTATGACGAGTTCCCGTTTGATACAGCGCGTTTGAAACACGTATTGAACACGGTTGCTGAAAAAGCTGGCTGGGGCAAGAAATTGCCCGAAGGCGAGGGCATGGGCATCGCGGTTCACCGCAGTTTTGTTTCCTATGTGGCAACGGTGGTGCATGTGAAAGTGGTGGATGGCAAAGTAACCGTACCGGAGGCCCATGTGGCAATCGATGCGGGCTATGTGGCCAATCCAGAGCGTGTGCGCAGCCAGATGCAAGGCGCTTGCGTCTTCGGCATGACGGTTGCGATGTATTCAGGCGTGACGTTTGAAGATGGTGCGGTTGTGGAAGGTAATTTCAACGACTATCCAATGACGCGGAACAAAAACTTCCCGAATACAGTTCATGCTCATATCATCGACCATCCGTTCGAAAGCCATGCAACGGGCGTTGGTGAACCAGGCGTGCCACCCTTCATTCCGGCACTAACCAACGCAATCTTCAACGCCACAGGCAAACGCATTCGCAATTTGCCCGTTGGTGATCAACTGAAGGCGTAATGGTATAATTGAGATTTGAAGCCGGCGGGGGAAACCTCGCCGGTTTTTTGATTGTACAATATTGTTATCGTGGCTTGCGTAAAGTGAGTCGTAAAATCGTTAGCTTTGTTTTGGTTTCCGGACTTTTTTCTTTCCAGGTTTCTTTGGGCTTTGATCTTCAATAAACCCATAAGCTGCAGGAATGCTCATTAATTTTAGTGTTTTTAAATTTCTCATCAGGCTAATGCGAGAAAACAGAGGCAAATTCAATGATTTTTTAGTTTTATCCTTATGTGTCACCATACCAAAAACCACCGCATACTTCTGTTCGGTTAAAGGCATTTTAAACGCTTGTTTTCTTTCCTCAGAAATTGCTGAACCATCAACTAGTATACCAAGCTTTTTGCGAGCCTCTTCTTCTAGCGTGAGTAGCTCTACGGAATTTATGCCCTGATTGAATAAGTGGCTGAGTTGATGGGAAAATGTAGATACTTTTATATGGTAAAATATACCATGTTCTTTTTTCACCGAATATAGATCACATGGTTCAATTTGTGATTGGCCCTTTGGGCTAATACTTGTTTTATCGAAGCAAAGAATTTCATTGTTATTTTTTGCTACAGCCTCGTTGTAAGCCCCTTCGTTATCTTGCGTGTATGGGGGGAGAGAGAGGTCTTTGCATAATGGATCAAGAAATGTTTGAAGCTTGGAAATAAAATTGTCTTCCACCTTGTACCAATTGCCTTCGGTTAAGTGATATGTTCCCGCATCTTCATCCAAGGCTGTGTCGAAAACAAAACATTTAAGTATGGAATAACTGGGGCCCTTTGAATTATTATCTATATCAACAAGCTTCAATCGATGCCGCTTAAACTCTTCCAAACCCATAGTCTCGAGAGATTGGCCCCGCAATTCAAGATAGGTATAATAACGCTCCATGAAGACATCTTCGTATAGATCGCCGCCACCGCACCCTATAAATGTCGCGTAAACATTGTCACTATAATTGATGAGATCAGGCACAGTTAAATTTAAAGTCTCATCTTTTGAATGAAATGCACTCAATAATTTACCATTTAGAGTATCTATTAGTACGGGGTCTCGGATTGGTGAAATGCTCTGTATATTCGGGAACGTTGTCTTGTAATCGTCGCTTAAGTATAGTTCTAAGAGCTTTTCACATAGATTTGCTAGTTTATTGGCTGGTAACGGTGAGCTAATCCTTAAATTGCTTGAACCAGTTGCATTTTTAAATAAATCTCTATGCTCTTCCTTAACCTTGCCGGTGAGACTCTTTAGGATGGCGCTATCACTGTCGAAATCAAAATAAGTTAAGTCTGCATCGATAGGAACTTGTGTTCTTTGTCGCCTTGCAGATCCTGGCTCAAGAATATCGGTGCTTTTTAGGAGCCCTGGATCCACGCTATTTAATGTAACCCTTAATCCGAAATCGTACTCGTAAGCCGCATCGTCAATATTGTGAAAAACATGTCCAAAAGATAGTACGAAACAACGACCACCAGATGGTAGAAAAATCAAAGCACCTTTTGTAACCTGCTTCATATCTTTGGCTAGGCCAAAATAGGGTTTCCACCATGGATTTTTAGGTTTGTTATCGAGAACATATAGCTTGCTGCCTTGCGGTAATTTATTTGCAACGAAGCTCTCGTCAAGATGGTGGTCTTCTTTTAAAGAGTTGGTTTCATCTTTGCCTTCCTTGAGAAGGAAAATCGAAAAAGAATTACTTTTTGTCGCCAATCCAATGCCTCCAATATTTAGCTTGTACAACTAAAAATCTAAAACTAAACGCTGAAACATTGGGTAGTAGTTTTGTATTATGAGATGGCTTAAGCAAAATATAGTTATATTTTGTAAATTACAAATATTGTTAACATTATTAGGAGTAGTTATCAATTATTCAGTAAAGAAGTTCGTATTGTTTTTTATTTGTTATTTAAAGTTGGTTTTTATCCGGCATTTTTGTCAATCCAAATTTTGAACTAGTGGCGGTTTTTTCCTATCCTGCTCTGGCAAACTGTCCCCTCACAGTTTAATATCGCGCGCGAGGGGCTTGCGATTTCGCATTTCGTTTATTCTTTGAGAGGAACATCATCATGGCAACATCACGTACAACGGAAGGTCGGGGGCAGCTTTATGATAGTGTTCTTGATACCATCGGCAACACGC
>JAESSK010000069.1 GCA_016764155.1 Rhizobiaceae bacterium | reverse complement strand
TTCAACAGTCGGGAGTTTTATGCCCATGAAAATCCGAGAAAATGATCAACGGGCTACAAAGCTACGCTCTGCCTGCTTTTGGATATGGGATATATATTCCTCGGAGCTCCAATCGCAATGATTTGTGAGTTGGTCCCAGTTTTGGAACGATAGCAGCACCCAGAGTAAGTCGGTTGCAACTTTCCTGCTCAAGCCTTTTACGAGATTGCCTTCCGCTTCGAGCATGGTGATTGCGGCTTCGCAGCCTTCGCGGATCGCGCCCATGCGCTCATCCCATGCTGCACGGGCGGCTTCATCGGTGTCCTTGATTGCCAGCAATGCTCTCGCTACGCCTTGGATGTTGGGGAAATGATTGCCCATGACTTTGATATATTCGCGCAATCTAGTTTTACCGTCTGGCGCATCACGCGATGGCTGCAATTGCTCTTCAATGCCTGATTTCTCGTCCATATATTGGGTGGTGGCGATCAGCAAATTTGAGCGGTCATCAAAGTGCAGATAGAGCGCTTGGCGGGAAATTCCGGCTGCCTTGGCGATATCCGACATGCGGACGCCCTGCCCATGATGGTCTTCCATCAATTTCCATGTGGCTTCGAAGATTCTGGATTTGGTATCTAATTTTACACTTGACATGATGTAAAGTACTACCTACTTGACACAATGTCAATTTACACCGTGTCAAGTTAGGAAAATAAAATGAAAATAGTCATATTTGGAGCCACTGGAACAATTGGACGGGTATTGGTCGCCCAGGCATTGAGTGAAGGTCATGCGGTTACTGCCTTTACCCGCAGCGGGAAATTTGAAGGCGATCAGCACGCCAATCTATCTATAGTTCAAGGAGACGTGTTGGATGGCAAAGCAGTCTCGGCAGCCATCAAGGGGCAAGAGGCAGTAATCTGCACGCTCGGCGCTGGGCGCAACGGGGTTGTCAGATCAAAGGGCACTGAAAACATTTTGAATGGAATGAAAGACCACGGGGTAAACAGGTTCATTTGCCAGTCCACTCTGGGTGCGGGCGACAGTGCTGGAAATTTGAATTTCTTTTGGAAAAACATCATGTTCGGTATGTTGCTTAGACCAGCAATGGCGGATCACAATCTGCAGGAAAATTCAGTTCGCAAATCTGATGTGGATTGGACAATTGTGCGCCCGGCGGCGTTCACGGACGGCCCCGTAACGGGCAATTACCAGCATGGGTTTCCCGGCAATTCGCCAAAGGGTTTGGCGTTAAAAATTTCACGGGCTGATGTGGCACATTTTCTACTGAAACAGTTGAAGAGTGATGCGTATTTGAATCAAGCCGCCAGCCTATCTTATTGATTTCATAAAAAAACCGGAGCAAAGCCCCGGTTTTTTCTTCAACTAAATGTCGTCGAAATTAGCCAACAATGTCGGTTCCGGCGAACCAGAATGCGATTTCTTCTGCTGCTGTTTCAGGAGCGTCTGAACCGTGCACTGAGTTTTCGCCCAGTGAAATTGCGAATTCTTTACGGATTGTGCCTTCGTCAGCATCGGCTGGGTTTGTTGCACCCATGATTTCGCGGTTTTTCAGGATGGCGTTTTCGCCTTCAAGAACCTGAACCACGGTTGGGGCTGATGACATGAATTCTGTCAGCTCGCCGAAGAAAGGGCGATCTTTATGAACTGCGTAGAAAGCTTCTGCCTGACGCAGGCTCATCCATACGCGGCGGGAAGCAACAATGCTAAGGCCTGCTTCTTCAAGTTTTTGAGTGATCGCGCCGGTAAGGTTGCGTCTTGTTGCATCCGGTTTGATCATGGAAAATGTACGTTCGATCGCCATTTTATAAAGCCTTTTGGGTTTACGTTTAAGGAAGAATTTGAGGCGGTATATAGCCCTGTAAGGGGGTTGCTGCAAGTGCGAAAGGCAGGAAACCTCAAGATGTGCCGTTAATCTTGCATTTTGGGCTTGCATCCCGACGCCCATAAGGTCAAAACCCCTCCCATGCTTACAATTACAGATCTTACCGTGCGTATCGCCGGTCGTCCATTACTCGAAAATGCCAGCGTCTCCATTCCAAGTGGAGCGAAGGCCGGGCTTGTGGGGCGTAACGGCTCCGGCAAAACCACATTGTTTAATGTGATTTCCGGGGACCATCACAGTGAAACTGGTTCCATTACCATTCCCAAAGGATTGCGCCTTGGTCGCGTAGCTCAGGAAGCGCCCGGTACCGAGGAATCCTTGCTGGAAATCGTGCTTGCTGCCGATACCGAGCGGGTGGAATTGCTGGCGGAAGCGGAAACAGCAACTGACCCCGGTCGTATCTCCGATATTCAATTGCGCCTGAACGATATTGACGCCCATTCGGCGGAAGCGCGTGCTGCGGAAATTCTCGCTGGTTTGCGGTTTGATAATGCGGCGCAGGCGCGCCCTGCATCATCGTTTTCCGGTGGGTGGCGTATGCGTGTGGCGCTGGCGGCTGTGCTTTTTGCCAGACCTGATGTTCTATTGCTCGATGAGCCGACCAACTATCTCGATCTTGAAGGCACGTTGTGGCTGGAAGCCTTTGTGGCGCGTTATACCGGTACGGTTTTGATCATTAGCCACGATAGGGATTTGCTCAACAATGCGGTGAATTCCATCGTGCATCTCGATGATATGAAACTCAAATTCTATCGTGGCAGCTATGATAACTTTGAGCGACAACGGGCTGAGCAACAGATTTTGCAGGATAAGGCCCGCGTGAAGCAACAGGCCCGTATGGACCATATGCAGGCTTTTGTGGATCGCTTCCGTGCCAAGGCCAGTAAGGCGAAACAGGCGCAGTCACGCCTTAAAGCGCTTGAAAAAATGCAACCTATTTCTGCCCTGCGCAAAGAGCATGTGGCACCGATTACCTTCCCTAACCCGGAAAAGCGGGCTGGCTCCCCTATTATCAAACTTGAGGGCGTCAAATGTGGCTATGAGGCTGGCAAACCGATTTTGCAGAATTTGACCCTCAATATTGATACGGATGACCGTATCGCGCTGCTTGGAGCCAACGGTAACGGTAAATCGACCTTCGCCAAGCTGCTTTCCAATCAATTGCCACATGTGACTGGTGAAATTGTCAAAGCTGACAAATTGAAAATCGCTGTTTTTGCCCAACATCGAATGGATGATTTGCGCGAAGAAGAAACACCTGTGGAACATGTTCGCGCCTTGATGCCTCACGAACCAGGAGCAAAAGTACGCTCCCGCGTTGCCCGGATGGGTCTCGATATCAATNGGATGGACNCCAAGGCAAAAAGCCTTTCTGGNGGCGAAAAAGCACGGTTGCTATTGGGTTTGATCGTTTTTGAAGGNCCGAACCTGCTTATCCTCGATGAGCCGACCAANCACCTTGATATGGATACGCGCGAAGCGCTGGTTCATGCATTGAATTCATATACTGGTGCTGTTGTTTTGATCAGCCANGANCGGCATTTGATNGATGCCAGTGTGGATCGCTTGTGGATTGTTGGCGATGGCGAAGTACGNCCTTANGAAGATGATATGGACGCTTACCGCACCTTGATTTTGAANGGCGCNAANGCTTCCAATTCTTCCAAAGCCGAAAAGCAACCNAAGCAATCTCAAGCTGAACGCCGGAANAAAGCNGCCGAGCAACGCAAGACCTTTGCGCCATTGCGTAAAGAGATATTGCAAATTGAAAAAGAAATGTCGGACATGAAGGAGAGAATCGAGAAGATCGATGTGAAACTCTCAACGCCGGGCATATTTGAAAACCATCCTGTGGACGCAGAAAAACTGACCAAAATGCGTGTAACGACAGAAAACGCCATGGCCGAAAAAGAAGCGCTTTGGATGGAACGCAGCGAANNNTATGAATTAGAGACCAGTGGTCGATAGTTATCGGACCTAGTCCGGATCAGCGTTGCGACCCCATCTGATTTTCTTTTTTGTNGGTTCTTCCATTGGCTTATCGACTNGNTTTTCGNCTGGCTCTGTTTTTTCGATCTGAGGCGGAGTTGTTTCCACTGATTTGGAATTNTGCTTTCGTTCGAGTTTTCTACGCCGGAATATCAAAACCATGCCGAATACAAACGCCATAATGCCCGGNGTTCGCATGGATGTGTCAGGCTCCTCAACGCTGTCGAATNCGGTTACAAAGACCGATGACAGGCTGAAATCAGGTTTTTCATCCATGCNGACATTGATGGTNTAGCTCCCTGACTTGGGGATATAAAATTGCGGCACGAAAGTGGAAACTCTCACCAAGCCATCTCTTGGTGCAATATATTTACCCACATGTACCTGCACTGTTTTATCCAGNACGATTTCNTTTGGTCCNGCGACTACAANCCNAAAGCGTACAATATCTTCCAAATATNGNGTTCCCGGCAGGAANTTTGCGGTCAATTTCAGCTTTGCCGGATTGNTGATNGTNTCTAAATCTATGTTCTGGTTNNTCCAACTGCGCTCATCNCTACGTTNATAAACCTGAGCNGTTGCTAACACGACATCAGACTTATTGGTTTTGATGGCTGGGTANGCGAAGGCNATAAAAAAGCCTGCTACNACCAAGAACGCTCCAATTTTCATNATCAGATTTCCCAAATAGGTGGTTCAGTCTGCNTTNTTCCANTCGTAAAACCCNTGCGGGATGCGTCTGTCCGGGCGTTCAATATCGAAATATTCTTCNGAAACCAGATCAAACCCGANGGTNGAAAATATTTCCGCCTGTTNNTTGATCAGNGGCCATGGTGGNCCNGCCTGTTCNCGCGNTTCCGGCAAAATTCTNGTNTAGACCANCAATGTGCCTCCGGGCTTGACCAGATTTGCAACGGACCTCGCGGAATTTTCAAACATTTGCGGCGGTAACGCCTGAAGGGTGTAGCATTCGTGCACGAGATCGAAGCTGCCCAGCCAATTTGATGGCGGGTCGAACAAATCTGCTTGTTGATATTGGACGAGGCTTTCTGGAAAGCGCTTTTTGGCCCATGTGATTGCATCTGCGGCCACATCAAAGGCAGTGGTTTGATAGCCTCGCANGGCAATTGCTTCGGCATTATCGCCCAGACCGCAAGCGATATCGAGGGCCGTTTGTTNTTGGCCGTCTTTGCCTTTCAGCCAATCGAGCAACTTTTCCTTCGGATGCAAATCGGCCCATGGGACATTGACGGCATCGCCCCCTGCCCGTTGATAAACAGCGTTGAAAAACCCTTTGCGTTCCGGCTCGTCGTGAATGACATCGGCATCGAGTTTATTGATTTCCACCCGCGCTTGTTTTTGTCTCTCGCGAAAATCTTCATCGGGGCGAGTGTCAGGGCGGGTGTCGTTGCTCATGCTTTCTTTTCCCAGCCACCGTTTGGTTTTTGTTGCCAGTAGGTTAAATCAAAACCTGCTTCTTTCTCAATCTTCCAGCGTTCGCGTGCCTGTAAGACGGCATCATTATCGTGGCCATCAAACATATAGACGGCGCGTTCATAGCCAGCCAGATCATCTGGCACAGCGCCATCGACCATGAANCGGATATTGGCTTCATTGGGGTTATCTGTNTCGGTGGTNANCCANATCGGTTGCATGGATTGGGTGCCATCTTTGGCGAAACCGTGGGCNAGAAAACTATGTTCCTGATAGGTCCATAAATGAGCATCCAGCGATTCAATGCGCTCTTGAGANCCNGCCTGAACCACCACCTTCCAACCCCGTTCAAGGGATTTTTCAAGCAGGCCCGGAAGCGCTGCTTCCAGGTTGCTTTCTGTCAGGTGNTAGAACAAAACTTCTGTCATAACAGTTGCTTACTCGTNGTTATTCATAGAAGTCAGAAACCAGACGATCAAGCAGTCTCACACCGTAGCCTGATCCCCATGATTGGTTGAACTCATGTTTTGGCGATCCCATGGCGGTGCCNGCAATGTCCAAATGNGCCCATGGNGTATCTTCCACATAGCGCTGCANGAATTGNCCCGCGGTGGANGCACCACCGNANCGGCCGCCGGTATTTTTCATGTCGGCAAATTTGGAATCGATCATTTTATCGAATTCCTTATCGAGCGGCATGCGCCATACTTTCTCGTCAGTNNNNANNCCTGCTGCNTGGATATTTTCCGCCANNTCNTCATTGTTNGANAANAGCCCGGCGTAGTTTTTGCCGAGNGCCACGAGGATCGCTCCGGTTAGCGTTGCCANATTGATCATGAATTTTGGTTTGAATTTNGTGTGGCAATACCAAAGNGCATCGGCAAGAACCAAACGGCCTTCGGCNTCTGTATTNATGATCTCGATGGTCTGACCCGACATGGAAGTGAGNATATCGCCGGGACGATAAGCGTTGCCATCNGGCATNTTTTCAACNATGCCGATAATACCGATCACGTTGACTTTGGCTTTTCTNGAAGCNAGNGCGTGCATCAGNCCNGTNACNGCNGCNGCNCCNCCCATATCGCCCTTCATGTCTTCCATGCCNCCNCCGGGTTTAAGNGANATNCCGCCCGTATCAAAGATAACGCCCTTGCCGACAAATGCGATCGGTTGTTCTTTGGCCTTACCGCCATCCCATTTCATGATTGCCATNCGNGCCGGCTGTTCAGACCCTTGCGCNACGCCNAGNANNGCGCCCATTTTNANTTTNTTCANNTCNTTNTCGCCNAGAATTTCCACTTTCACGCCGAGCTTTTCCAAATCCTTTGCCTGTTTGGCAAATTCTACNGGGGTAAGCACATTGGGNGGCAAATTGACCAGATCACGGGCGAGCAANACGCCNTCNCTGACGCTATCNAGCCNTTTCCATTCACGCCGCACCGCGGTGGTATCGTCATGAGCAAAGACCANCTTGCGGGATTTTGTCGGCGATGGTTTCTTTGATTTGGTTTTATATTGATCAAAATCATAAGCGGCCATTTTTGCGCCTGCGGCCATTGCCGCAAAGGACACTGCGTCCAGTTTGGCTCCCTTTTCGCCAAGTTCGCCAATGATCGTGACGAGCTCAGACTTTTTGGTTGAGGAATTTATCTTACCGCCAAGCTTCATCCAGTCGGCTTCGCCTGCTTCACTCAATTCGCCGCAGCCAAGCACAACCCATTTGTCAAAAACACCATCGGGAGCCGCCNAAGTGACCACACTTTTATCGGCTCCAGAGAAATCAGCAAGATCGCAAGCCCGTTGCAATTGCCCACTCACATCAAGACTTGTGGCGGTCTTTGGCAGATGGCCATCTTTTTCAACAAGAAAGACGAGCGTGCCCTTTTTCGGCAAGGTATTTTTAGCTATCGAGATGGTAGGTAGCTTGGCCATGATTCCTCCGGCATTGTGTGATGAAGTCTTGAACCTACTGATACCGGTGANCTTTGCAAAGACCAAATNTGCAATTGATTTAGGCAGTGCGATNCNGTTCTATATTTTACACTAATTTAACTTTGTTTCTTTGCCTATTTTTAGCCAATTTGAGGCTTTATGTTTACAAGCTGGTAACCCTGATAAATCCTTAAACCATCGGGCATTGGCCCAGTCCTATTTGTTGAGTATCTATGAAGCTGATTGAGCGTTATATTTTTGGAAGAACAGCCTATGCCGCGGCCATCACGCTTTTTGCGATGGTCGGGGTGGTCTGGATTGTCCAGGCTTTGAAGGGGCTCGATATTCTGACCACTAACGGGCAGACGCTTTTTACCTATTTTTCCCTGACCACTCTTGCCGTTCCCCTGTTGATTCAAGCTGTTGTTCCGCTCTCTATTTTGCTGGCGACCATTCATACGATTAACGGANTAAANTCCAATTCCGAGTTGGTGGTAATTTCTGCCAGTGGCGCTTCAACCAATGTTCTGGCTAAACCACTGTTGATGGTTGCTTTGGTTTGTAGCCTTGTCACCGGTTCTATTGGGCATTTCATCTCGCCNATCAGCCTGATCAAAATGAACCAGTTTGCCACAGAAATGCGCGCCGATCTGGTTACCATCGTATTGCGCGAGGGGGTTTTTAANGAAGTTGAGCCGGGACTGACCTTTCATGTGGCAAGACGCGGTGAAAACGGCATTCTNAGCGGGATTTTGATAGCAGATGAACGCGATGAAAATTCTTCCACCATTTATTCNGCTAAGGAAGGGATTGTTGCAAATAAGAATGGCATGACTTTGCTGGTCCTCAAAGATGGTGAAATTCAGCAAAGCAATTATTCAGATGGCAGTGTCAGTGTCATCAAATATGAATCCTATTTTTATGATCTCTCGAGCCTATCAGGCCCCACTGCTGTTCCAAGGCTTCCGCCGAATCGGCGCACCACATCTCAATTATTGAACCCAAATCCGGATGAATTTTTCTTCAAGAAAAATCCGGGCGAATATCGTGCGGTTATCCATGAGCGGTTTTCTGAAATGTTATGGCCATTTGCTTATGTTATTGTTATTATTGCGTTCATTGGACAGGCACGTTCAAGCAGAGCAGGCTATGGTACGGCAATTGGGTGGGCGGTAATCATGCTCCTGATTACTCGTGGAGCAGCTTTCCCAGCCAAGGGCATGTTAAAAACCGATCCCTCCGCCATTCTGCTGATCTATGGGCTGCCAGTCTTTTGCATTTTATTTGGCTGTTGGTTTGTGTTTACCAACCGGGCTGTCATGTTACCGAAAGGTTTGCAAAAGCGCGTTGATCGCAATGAACAAAAAATGCGTGAATTGGGTGAGCGTTTGCAAAAAGCCTATATTGCCTTTCGCCGTCGCCGTGCCGGGGTGAAGACATGATCGGCAAAACCCTCTTTTTCTACATCGCAGCCAGATATCTCAAAAGTACCATCGCCATGTTGTTGGCACTGATGTTTTTGATTGTAACGATCAATTTTGTTGAGGAAATGCGCAAGGCTTCCCATTTGGCTGATGTTTCCACTTGGCAACTTTTTCAGATTTCAACGCTTCAGGCTCCGGTATTTTTAGAAAAAGCATTTGCATTCGGGTGTTTGTTTGCAGCCATGGTGACCCTCAACCAGATGAACGGAAAAATGGAGTTGGTGGTTGCAAGAGCGGCCGGCGTTTCAGCCTGGCAATTCTTATTGCCCATTGGTTTTGTGGCTATATTTTTGGGGTTATTTGTTGCGATGGTGTATAATCCCACGGCAATTATATTTTTGGAAAAGAGCAAGGATTTACGTGCCGAGGTCTATTCATTGAAGGCGCGAGCAGCAGAAAAATCCGTCAATGGCTACTGGATCAGGCAAGAAGACGAAACAGGTAGTGCCGTTATCAACGCAAACCTTGCGCGCGACCGTGGGCAGACCTTGAGCGACGTAACCATTATTCGATGGAATTTGGACGGATCATTGCTGGACCGGATAGACGCGGTTTCCGGATATTACCGAAATGANCACTGGCTATTATTAGANACAAAAACCACCAAAAATGATGGCAGGGTGACTAGAAATTCNGCCNTNAGGGTGAAAACNAATTTACGCCCGGAGAGCTTGTTTGATGCCAGCACGCCGCCAGATTTAGTACCGTTTTGGGAGCTTCGGGAAACCGCCGAAAAACTGCGCGGAACCGGNGGCAATTCGCGGGAATATATGGTGCAATTTCATAAGCTTCTCTCATTACCGGCGTTTTTTGTGGCAATGATTTTGATCGCNGCNACCGTATCACTGAAATTTGCACGATTTGGTCAGGGTGGACGGTTGATTTTAGGTGGAATTGTCAGTGGCTTCGTGCTTTATACAATCTCAAGTCTAATTACTTCGTTAGGGAGCAATGGAATCGTCCCGCCAGCTTTGGCTGCGTGGGCTCCAGCATGTGTGACAATATTATTTGGGACAAGCATTTTGTTGCATCAGGAGGATGGATAGTTGACCCATCCAAATAGCGTTTACCTGATGCGTAATATACGCCAATTTCATTGGGCATTCGTGGCAGTCGCTGCCGCGGGCATGGTTACGTGCGGACCAAATTTGCTTTCTCCCGTCTCCGGCATCGCTAATGCACAGGAAATTACCCAGACACTTTCCAGCCGCCCAAAGACGACACCGGGCGCGCAAATGCTGCTCGAATCAGATGATTTGATCTACGACAATGATCAACAATTGATCATTGCGTCAGGCAATGTGCAGATCGCTTATGATGGCTATACGCTGGTTGCCGAAAAAGTTACCTATAACCGGAAAAGTGGGCGGGTAACGGCGCAAGGATCCGTTGAGATATTGGAGCCGAGCGGCAATCGGATATTTGCCGATGAGATTGATCTCACCGATGATTTTTCCAATGGATTTATTGCAGCTCTCAGGGTGGAGACTGCNGACGAGACACGCATTGCTGCCACAAGTGCCGAGCGCATTGATGGTGCCTTCACTGTNTTTCATGATGGNGTNTANACNGCCTGTAANGCCTGTGAAGAAAACCCGGACAAGCCGCCTCTATGGCAAATTCGGGCAAGAAAAATAACNATCAACAACGATACCAAAGCTGTGGAATATGAAGANGCCAGTTTTGAGGTGTTTGGTGTTCCCATCATCCGNNTGCCGCGTTTTTCCCATGCCGATCCGGCGATAAAACGTAAATCCGGATTTTTGTTCCCAGATTTTTCAAATCATGATGCGTTGGGTGTTGGCGTTCGTAGTGCCTATTTCTTCAATCTGGCTCCAAGTTTCGATCTAACTCTGACGGGTGGCTACTATTCCAGACAAGGTTTTCTGGCGGAAGCGGAATGGCGTCATCGTTTAGAAAATGGCAGCTATTCAATCAAACTTGCCGGTATTGATCAGCAAGATCAAACGGCCTTTGATCCATCGTTCACCGATTCGGAAAAAGAACGCCGGGCAGCTGTTGCGACCACTGGTAAATTTGATATCAACCAGCGTTGGAGTTTTGGTTGGAATGCTCTACTTCAGTCTGACAAAAATTTCGCCAGAACCTACAGCATTGATGGTTTCAACGATAATAACATTACCAATGAAGTCTATTTGAATGGACTTTCCGGCAAAAACTACTTCAATTTGGCGGTGCAGGACTTTCTCATCCAAAACTCGTCTAACGTAGATGTTGATCCAGCCGCTTCNGGTCGTCAATTGCAACAGGATTTGCAGGCTAANGTTTTACCCATTCTGGATTACAATGTGGTGAGCGAAGGCGATGCAGGGCTTGGACAGGTTGCGCTCGATTTNAATATGGCTCACCTGACACGCAATGCGACCGATATCATAAATAAGGGACTTGGTACGTCTGAACGTTTCCACGGTATTCGCGGAGATTACACCCGGGCCAGCCTTAATCTTGAGTGGAAGGGTTCCACAATATTGGATGGTGGCACCTTGATCACCACCTCGTTGGGACTGCGCGGAGATGGCCTTCAGGTGAATTCTGACGGGCTCGGCACTGCTGAAAACCCTTTGATGAGCAATGAAAGTATTTTCCGAGCAATGCCTAGCGCGATGCTGGAAATTCGCTACCCGATGATTGCATCTGACGGTATGAGAACGCATATTTTTGAACCTATCGCACAAATCATTACGCGTTCTGATGAGACCCATATCGGCTTGTTCCCCAATGAAGATGCGCAAAGCCTTGTGTTTGATGCAGCGAACCTTTTCGATACGGATAAATTTTCAGGATATGACCGGGTCGAAGGTGGCACCCGAGCCAATCTCGGCTTCCGTTATTCAATGGATTTCCAACAGGGTGGCAGTATTGATGTGGTTGCCGGTCAATCGTTCCATCTGGCTGGGCAAAATTCATATGCTCAAAATGATCTGGTTAATGTGGGTGAAGAATCCGGACTTGAAACCACCCGTTCGGATTATGTAGCCTCTGTGGCATTTAACAGTGAAGAAGGCCTCAAACTGGGCCTATCNGGACGGTTTGACGAGAAAACTTTCAAATTGAAACGNACGGAACTGGGNGCTCAATATAGTTCGTCNGCNTTCTCGATGAACACATCNTATATTTTCACCGATGCCCANCCCAANTATGCTTTGAACNNAGATCGCCATGAAATCAACACATCTGGCGGCATCNAGCTGAATGATAATTGGCGAGCATTTGGCAATGTTTCATACGACATCCAAAATAGCGCGATGATT
Organism: Rhizobiaceae bacterium; assembly: GCA_016764155.1. Taxonomy (GTDB): domain Bacteria; phylum Pseudomonadota; class Alphaproteobacteria; order Rhizobiales; family Rhizobiaceae. Next base: position 1,993 of record JAESSK010000069.1, on the reverse strand, counting down.
TCTGACGGTATCGGACTGGCATACGATGATGAGTGCTATTCGTTCTCAATATCTTATAACAACTCCCGNTCGCGCACAGGCGATACTACCGGCACAACCATCGGATTTAAATTCGGTTTGCGNACAATTGGCGGNTATGGATATACGCACCAGCTCAGCAACGATACATTATAGGAAACGGGCTCTGGCTTAGCTCTGCAAAACAGTTTTTGATCGGCCATATAAAAGCCTGATCTCACGAGCAGAGAATAATTCCACCCTCGATGATTAAAGAAAACTATGAAGCAAATATTTCCATTTTTATTATTGATTGCCCTAAGCCTTGGGGCATCGGCTTGCACGTCGACGACGGCTGTTAAAAGTGCCGCGACGCAAGAAGCAAAAAAACAGGCTGCTGAAGAGCAGCAAAAGGCTGTNAAAGTCGGACGCCAACACCGCTCAGTGAGCAAAAAAGGCACCCATATTCGAGTTCTGGTCAACAACACGCCAATCACCAATTATGATGTTAATCGACGGGTAGCATTTTTGAAATTGCGTAAAANTGGTGGAAACCGCACCAAAAAAGCAGAAGAAGAAATGGTTGAACAGGCTTTGAAAATTCAGGAAGCCACCAGACGACGTACATTGGCGTCACCAGCACAGGTGAATGAGGCTTTCGCGGGATTTGCCAAGCGAAATCGCGCCAGTCCCTCTAAAATGGCAAGTGAACTCAATAGAATGGGTGTGGGNGCTGCTCATTTCAAAGGGTTNATTCGNACGCAAATGAGCTGGCAACGCACGGTNACCGGAAAATTCAGAAATGAAACNGGTAGGGTCAGNCAGCAAAAGGCGATATTTGATCTCAAAAAGAGCGGTAGCGACAAACCGGAAACGACCGAATACATCATCAAACAAATTGTATTTGTAGTGCCTGCTGCCCGTAGAAAATCCATATTGAGTTCAAGACGCAAACAGGCAAACAGTTTTCGGCAACGGTTCACCACATGTGATGAAGCAATCCAACTTGTGAAAGAATTGCGAGACGTTTCTATCATCGATAGGGGGCGGGTTCTTGAACCGGAATTGCCACCAGAATGGAAAGATCTGGTGATTGCGACGTCGGCTGGAAAAACAACAAAACCGCTGGTTACCAAANGAGGNGTCGAANNGATGGCNGTTTGNNCCAAGCGCAGNATTTCNGATGANCNCACNGCNCANATCGTNNNCCNGTCNAAGGAATTNGCNNATTTTGGCAAAAANGGAAGTAAGGTTNCNGATGATTATCTTGCNCAATTGCGCAAAAGTGCAACCATAATTTATCGATGAACATCGCTCCGATTGCCGTTTCGATTGGTGAACCGGCTGGTATCGGCCCAGATATCATTCTGTCCGCTTGGTTACAGCGAAGGGCAGCTTCTCTACCTGAATTCGTCGTGATTGGTGATGAAAAATTGCTGCAGGCGCGCGCAGCCACGCTTGGCATTGGGCAGGATTTGAAAGTTGAATCCGTATCGACTGACAACTTCAATTCGCTCCCCCCTGATGCCCTGCCGGTATTGCAATTACCCGATGTCATGAAGGCTACTGCCGGACAATCTCACGGTAATGATGCCCATGGAGTGATTGAAGCCATTAAGATTGGCGTCGACCTTGCGCGCGATGGACGTGCGTCCGCTCTTGTCACCTGCCCTATTAATAAAAAAGCACTCTATGATGCGGGATTTTCACATCCCGGACACACAGAATATCTGGCTGAACTGTGCGGGGACGGCAACGCAATAACACCGGTGATGATGCTTGCGGGACCGGACTTACGGACCATTCCGGTTACCATTCATATACTGCTATCAGATGTAGCAAAGGTTCTGACGAGCGACATGATTGTCGAAACCGGCAAGATTGCTGCGAACGACCTTCGCCAACGTTTTGGTATCGCAAACCCAAGACTGGCTGTGGCCGGTTTAAATCCTCATGCGGGCGAAGAAGGTTCAATGGGGCATGAAGACATCGAAAT
>JAESSK010000068.1 GCA_016764155.1 Rhizobiaceae bacterium | reverse complement strand
CTATCGCGCAAGAAAACCGAGGAAGTAGCTGAGCTGCTAAACTCCGAAGGCATCAAGGCCCTGCCCTATCATGCGGGGCTGTCATCAGAGAAGCGCAACGACCATCAAAACAGGTTCATCACCGAACCCGGCATCGTCATGTCCGCCACGGTAGCTTTCGGCATGGGCATTGATAAACCCGATGTGCGCTTCGTTGCGCACACAGATTTACCCGGCAGCATGGAAGCCTATTATCAGGAAATCGGGCGCGGCGGACGTGATGGTGCACCCGCTGGCACATTAATGCTTTTCGGGGCCAATGATATTCGCATGCGGCGTCAATTCATCGAGCAGGAAAACAGCGACGACGAAAATAAAATGCGCGGCCATAGACGCCTCGATATGTTGGTCAGTTATTGCGAAGCAACCTCCTGCCGCCGCCAAACCCTGCTGCGATATTTCGGCGAAGATACCCAACCCTGCGGCAATTGCGATATCTGCGATAACCCGATTGAACTGGACGATGGCACGGAGTTAGCCCTACTGGTAACCGGCGCAATCTATGAAACCGGCGAGCGCTTTGGCCAAGCCCATATCATCGAAGTTCTGCGCGGCAGCAATTCAGAAAAAATCACCAAATTCCGACACAATGCACTCGATTGCCACGGCTCCGGCAGGGAGCTTGCCAAATCCCAATGGCAATCGCTCATCCGCCAGATGGTCGCTGGCAATTATCTCGAAATCGATATCGCTGGATATGGCGGCCTGCACATCACACAAAAAGGCGCAGACCTTGGCCGCGCCGTCGGCACCTTCATGTATCGCCCGGAAGTCGCCAGAGCCGAAACCAAAACAAAAAAATCAAAACGCGCCGGTGCAAAACTACTAAAAGCAGTGCCGATTTCCGAGCAGGATGAAGAACTTTTACAGGGCCTGAAAAAACTACGTCTGAAACTGGCGCAGGACAGAAACGTGCCAGCCTTCGTCATCTTCCCCGACAAGACCCTGATAGAAATGGCCATGCACCGCCCGACAAACCGTGAAGAATTCGCCGAAATAAAAGGTGTTGGTCAAAAGAAATTGGAAGATTTCGCCGATCAATTTATCGACGTGGTTTTGGATACATAAGGTCCGGACCCTACAAAACCAATTTCATCCCATGATGGGTCGCCACAAACCCCAAACGTGCATAAAATCTATGGGCGTTGTCACGGGTAACGTCAGTGGTCAGTTGCACCATCAAACACCCGCGTTCCTGCGCCTTTTCAACAATATATCCCATCAGCATCGCACCAATACCCAGCCCGCGCAGATCACTGGCCACCCGCACCGCNTCCACATGACAACGCTCATTGCCNCCGCGCGATAGATANGGAATCCANGTCACCTGCGCCGTGGCAATCAANCGCTCGTCNCGTTCAACCACAAACAATTCATTATTNGNGTCATCATCAATTTTCAAAAAAGCCGCCTGATATTTTGCCAACCCGGCATCCGACATATCCTCGCGTGTCGCCCCCAAATCATCNTCAGCCAGAAGCGCACGAATATCCGCCACATCCTCATATCGTGCCAATCGAACTTCCATATTTCTCTCCTATCCTGAGAGCGAAACCCATAAAATTCGCGCGTCTTTTTTACTCGTCGAAACACAAAAATGCCCCATGCCGCTATCATAATAGGCGCTGTCGCCTGTGGCCATAGGGCTGGGTTTATAATGTTCCGTATGCAGTTCTATTTCGCCGTCCAAAACCAGTAGGAATTCCTCGCCCTTATGACGTATCCATTCGGGAAATTCATCNGCAGANCGCGCNGTCACNGTGGTGATATAGGGCANCATGGATTTGCTGGTCAGTTCACCACATAACATTCGGTGNTTATAGGTCGGNGTGGTGTGNATTTCGCCCTCATCGGCCCGNGTTACATCGCGCCTGCCAGCGGTNCCACTTTCAGCNGATTGAATGAANAATTGCGGCGTNGAAATNTCGAGNACNGCGGTAAGTTTACGGATGTTTTCAAAGCTCGGNGTCGATTGCCCATTTTCGATTTTCGATAGTGTAGAACGACCAATCCCCGCCTGCTGACTCACCTCTTCAAGGGTCCAATTCTTACGCTTTCGTGCCTCTTTTACGATCTCCGCAATGTTGGAACCACCCGTAAACCCTTCATCGCGTTCGCTATTATCTAAATTATTCAAAATGAGGTTGGTAATGTCTGCCATGGGCCCTTTTTAGCATTGCCACAAAAATTCCACAATAAGAAACTTTTGTAGACAATTACCCATATTTCCATTATTAGAAACAAAAGTTAACAACGTCCATTTTCTGGAAATTGCCATGGCTCAACGCACTCCCCTATACGATTTGCACGTAGAACTCGGTGGTAAGATGGTTGAATTTGCTGGCTGGGAAATGCCAGTGAGCTACCCCCTCGGCACCATGGGCGAGCACAATCACTGCCGCGAGAAGGCCGGTCTATTCGATGTTTCCCATATGGGACAGGTGGAATTGCGCGGCGATGATGTGGCAAAAAAACTTGAGGCCCTAGTCCCAAGCAACATCGATGGCTTACCGGTTGGAAAAGCACGCTACACATTTTTCACCAATCCCGAGGGCGGCATTATGGATGACCTCATCGTCTCTAATGCCGGTGATCACCTCTTCGTCGTGGTTAACGCGTCCATGCGCGAACAAGACATCAATCACATGCGCGAAAACCTGCCCGGCGTCGAACTCACTGAACGCACGGATTTGGCATTGATCGCGATACAAGGCCCGGCAGCAGAGGCCATCGTGTCTGCCCATTGCCCCGCAGCAGCAGAGCTAAAATTCATGGAAACTATAGTCGCCGATTTACTCGGCGCAGAATGCCGTATTTCAAGACTGGGCTATACCGGCGAAGACGGCTACGAAATATCGATCCCCGCCGATAAAGCCGATGTAATTTCTCGCAAATTATTGGAACATCCGGACCTAGAACTTGCAGGCCTTGGCGCAAGGGATAGCCTGCGCCTCGAAGCAGGCCTTTGTCTCTATGGCAATGACATCGATAACGACACCTCCCCCATCGAAGCACAGCTCCTATGGGCAATCCAAAAACGTCGCCGCGAAGAAGGCGGCTTTCCCGGAGCTGAACGCATTCAGTCAGAAATCGCCAACGGTCCATCACGCAAATTGGTCGGCATATTGCCCGAAGGTCGTGCCCCCGCGCGCCGCGATGTCGAAGTAGTGGATGGCGATGAAAACAAAATCGGCATTGTCACCAGCGGCGGTTTTGGCCCAACGATTGCCCGCCCTATATCCTTTGCTTATGTCGATGCAGACCACGCAGATATCGGCACCAAGGTCGGGCTATTAATCCGCGGAAAAATCAATCCGGCCGAAGTAGTGAAGCTGCCTTTCGTCAAACAAAATTACAAAAGATAACTGGAGGAAACTATGAGCGTATATTTTACCGACGACCATGAATGGGTTAGCCTTGAAGGCGATATCGCAACCCTAGGTGTGACCAAACACGCAGCCGAACAATTGGGCGATGTGGTGTTTGTCGAATTACAGGATGCAGGCGACACCTTTGATAAGGGCGACACCATTGGCGTTGTTGAAAGCGTGAAAGCGGCCAGCGATATCTACGCTCCAATCAGCGGCGAAATCACCGAAGCCAACAGCAGGCTTGACGGCGAACCAGCCTTAATCAACCTCAGTGCCGAGGGCGACGCATGGCTTTATAAAATCAAAATCTCCGACAAATCCGAGTTTGATGATTTGCTGGATGCCGACGCCTATCAGGCCCTGATCGCCTAACACTTCAAAAGGGCCTAACCTATTTAAGGGATTGTGAAATGAGTTTCGAGCCAACCGACTACCTACCCTATGATTTCGCCAACCGGCGTCACATCGGGCCTTCCCCCGTCGAGATTGAAAAAATGCTGAAGGTTGTTGGCGTCAAAAATCTCGACGAGTTGATCGACCAGACCATTCCTTCAGACATTCGCCAACCAGATAAACTCGAATGGGAAGCCCCCATGTCCGAGCGTGATATGCTGCAATATATGCGTAAGGTCGCAGACAAAAACAAAGTCCTGACTTCGCTCATCGGTCAAGGTTATTACGGCACCATGACCCCGCCGGTAATCCAGCGCAACATCCTTGAAAACCCGGCTTGGTATACATCTTATACTCCGTACCAGCCAGAAATCTCCCAAGGGCGGCTCGAAGCTCTGCTTAATTTCCAGACCATGGTTTCTGACCTCACTGGCCTCGAAATCGCCAACGCATCATTGCTAGATGAAGCGACGGCTGCAGCCGAAGCCATGACCATGGCCATGCGGGTTGCCAAATCCAAAATGAAGGCGTTTTTCAT
>JAESSK010000067.1 GCA_016764155.1 Rhizobiaceae bacterium | reverse complement strand
TGGCATTTGTCAGGAAGTGGCAGACACATTGAAAGATAAAGTTGTTGCTGTAGGCATGTTTCCGATATTGCGGAAAATGAAACATTTTAGGCAAATCAAGGCGGTTTCTCTGATGAGTGATGCCAATGTCTATACTATCACCTACGCTCGCGCATTACTCGCAGCGACACCAAATGAAGAACTTACAAATCCGAAGAAGGCAAAAAATATCAAAGGTCTCAATAGTGGGCAAATTTCCCGAATGGAGAGTGAAATGGCCAGTGTCGAGCGAGAATACCGTTTGATTGAAGAAAACTACCGGCCCGATGTGCTAAATCATGCTTTTGCCACAGCGTATCTCAAATCATTGCTTTCGAATGTAAGAGTGGTTCGCTATCTTGCAAAACATCATAGTGAAGTGCTCGCAGAATTTCAGAATATCGCTCAAATTGAATAAGCTAAAATATAATTAGAACTGCACGTTTCAGCCTAATCAAACGGCAAGTTTGGGGTGTGGTTTCAACGGATCGCTGCAACACAGGCCTCAAACTTCTCCGCTGGTGTCTGATATTGCAAGGTCTTTCTAGGGCGCTCGTTGAGTTGGCGTGCGACTGCGCTGAGTTTGGCCTGGCTGAAGCCCGATATATCAATGCCTTTGGGGAAGTATTGTCTGAGAAGGCGGTTGGTATTTTCGTTGCTGCCTCTTTGCCACGGAGACTGAGGATCACAAAAATAGACGTCGATGTTTGTCGCTATGGTGAACTTACGATGCCCTGCCATCTCTGACCCGCGATCCCAAGTCAGGGATTTATAGAGCTCCTTGGGAAGCTTTCGCGCTTGTTTGATGAGGGCTGTGATCACGCTCTGGGTGTCCCTGTTCTCGACTTTCGCCAGCATCACAAAGCGGGAATGGCGCTCGACAAGCGTGGCGATGTAGCTGTTGTTCGACCCCACAATCAAATCGCCCTCCCAATGACCTGGAACAGCGCGATCCTCGACCTCAGGTGGGCGTTCACTGATCGAAATTGCATCTTTGATTTTGCGCAATTTAAGGCCCTTTTGCGTGGCGTGTCTGGACCGCCTGATGGCGCGTGGGCTACGCAGGCATTCCTGTAATTCCTTCTTCAAAACCCCACGGGTTTGAACATAGAGGCTACGGTAGATCGTTTCGTGCGACACGCGGTTTTTCTCTTGGTTAGGATGCTCCCGTTTGAGCCAACCAGCGATCTGCTCCGGAGACCACTTCAAACGCAGCTTCCGCGATATCCATTGGCACAAAGGCGCGTTGAACGAGAGCTTACAAGATTTAGGACGCTTTGCGCAGTCCCAAGCACGCTGGTCTGAAGGTGCCGCGCGATAGGCCTGTCGTCCACCGTTGCGACCGATCTCTCGGCTGATTGTAGAGGGCGACCGTCTTAATATCCGCGCAATGGAGCGAAATGAGCGCTTGGCTGCGAGACCACGGGAAATCTCCTCGCGCTCAATCAAGGTCAATGCAAAACGGGACCTCCTGCGGTCCAGTGGCCGGATGCCCCCAGTCACGGCAAGATGCGGAAAAATCGACGATGACGCACGATCAAATCGACGTCCAATCGAACTCATCGACTCGCCACGCTGCCATCGATCCCACATCTCTGACTTCTGCTTATCAGTGTAAAATGTACGTTGACGATACTTCATGCTTAACACTCCATCTTTCCAAAAAAGATTAAAGTGTTGCGACCACCCATTGAACTCACCGGGGAAAGCGGAAATTGGTTCAGTTCATGCTTTAATGCCAAGTATTCAACTTAGCGGGCATTCAAATCAACAGTAGCGCCAGAACTGCCATTGGCAGCTTCGAGCCCTCTTTACTGAAATTCTGCGATGCCGCGAATGGCTGCTGTCATGGTAGAGGCACAAACCTTCAACAACTGCTTGGGTTTTGAATGGGGTTTGTGGCATTATCAATTGATGTGGTTTGCGGTTGTTCCAAAAATGAGGGTTTGTTGAACACTCTTGGGCGCTTTGCTGTGCCGAACAAAGTTCGCCTAGCTCTTTCTTCATCGTATTCGAAATTGTCATATTTTAGATGTAAAGCTTCCTTGACATAACCACCCGCACCATGCTTATGTCAAGGAAACTTTACATGAGGTGATCTATGAAACGATACTTAATCTTATTGCTGGTCGGGCTTGCAGCCTATGCGGCCACGCTGGTTGTCTCTAAAAAGCTGCTGGCCAATGAAATCGATGGCGCTGCCACCAATATCTTTTTGTCTCTCGCGCCTATGCTGCCTGCCATCTTTATTTGTGGCATTATCGTTCGGACCATTAGCCAAATGGACGAGATGCAACGTAAATTGCAGTTTGAAGCCTTGGTGTTGGCTTTTACTGGAACGGCATTGATTTCTTTTGGCTACGGTTTTCTTGAAGGCAGTGGGTTCCCTAAGCTATCGATGTTCGTCGTGTGGCCGTTCATGGCCACACTGTGGGCCATTGGTCTTGTGTTTGGGCGAATGCGTTACAGATGAACAATCGCATTCAAGAACTGCGCCAGCAACGTGACTGGTCGCAGGCAGATCTTGCCAAGCATCTGGGCGTGTCCCGACAAACCGTCAACGCCCTAGAGCGAGGCCGTTATGATCCGAGCTTACCGCTTGCGTTCACGATCGCACATCTTTTCAATACTGCTATTGAGAAGGTTTTTAACCCGGCGTTGGATTAATCAGAACGTGTGATAAGGCGCTGAATAGACATTCAGAGCCTTCCAAAAAAGACCGTTTATTGAACGACTTCACCGAAGCCGACATTGGTGCCCTTGCAGCGAATGAACTCCTTTCGACTTGAATGTCTGCATTTGGGTTTTTCGTTGCAAAGGTTCAGATCGCGTCTAAAGGCAGCTTAGGGCCGAGGCTGTGTGGAAACACATTTGATTTGGTGTTTTGGGTCTCTGCTTTGCTGACTTTAGCACTATTCCATTCCAAGAGCGTGATTTGGTTGGATAGGGTTCTGTTTAGCCGCATTGGGGCTTTTGAGCGCTCATATTGGTAAAAACCGGCGCGTCCTGGCCGACTACGCCCTCAACGCTGTCATCAGGGAACCAATGCCGATGATATTGAGAACGCGTTTGAAGTTGTAAGCCAAGACATGGAGGCTCATCTCGGCAGCGACCTTTTCTCGTGTTCGGGTCAGGAAATGAGTGTACCCCATCCAAGCCTTTAATGTTCCAAAGGGATGTTCAACCGTTGATCTGCGGATCTTCATCGCTTCAGGCTTTTCTTCCAACCTGCGCTCGATATCATCTAGGACATCTTCTTGATCCCAACGCCGGATACGGCGCAGTTTCTCCGTCGTGCAACGTGACTTGAGATGGCAATTTGGACAGGCTGTCAAATGCCGGTAGAAGTTGATGTCGCTTTGACGGTCTGAGCGGTGTGCACCCTTGGTTAAGCTCTCACCTGCCGGGCAGATATAAACGTCGTTCTTGGTGTCGTAGATAAAATCCTGCTTGATGAAGAACCCTCGTTTAGTGCCACTCGATGTGAGTGGTTTAGGCACATAGGTTGTGATGCCATTCTCGGCACATTCAAGCAGTTGTTCCCCGCCATAATATCCTCGATCCGCAACAACTGTGATCTCTTTACTTCCAACCGCCGAACGCGCTTTGTTGGCCATCTTCACCAATTGCCCCCGATCACTGCCAGATGATGTCACCTCATGCGCAATGATAAGGTGATGCTCAACATCAATGGCTTTCAATTCTACCATCTGTTCCTTGAGTTTGATAATACGTTCCTGCAGACGCGTAACCTTGGCTGCAGGCAAGGCAGGTTCATTGCGGTCTGCGGCATCCAACTTGGAAAGATAGAGTTTAATGCTGGTTTCAATGTCTGCCATCCGCCGCTTCATCTTGGCAGGCGTGAAGTTCTTATCGCGATTGTTCACCGCTTTGAACTTGCTGCCATCAATCGCAACAACGGCGCTATTCAAAAGACCGACTTGACGACATAGTGCCACAAACTGGCTGCATACTTTCCTGATTGCCTTACTGTTATCGCGCCGGAAGTCTGCAATGGTTTTGAAGTCTGGTGCAAGACGACCGGTCAACCACATCAATTCCACATTACGACCGGCTTCCAGTTCTAAACGACGGCTCGACTGGATGCGGTTGAGATAACCGTAAACATAAATCTTAAGCAAAATCGATGGGTGATAGCCGGGTCTGCCCGTCGCTGCAGCATCAGAAAAACCAAGGCCGAACAAATCAAGCGCATCAACAAATGCATCAACAGCACGAACTGGATTATCCTCACCAACAAAATCTTCAAGATGATCGGGAAATAGAATCGCCTGATCGCGAGAAACTCCCTCAATGAAACGTTTCATACTGTCCTCCAGGTTAGGCTGGAAGTTTAGCAGATATGCACGTTTCCACACAGCCTCGGCCGTGAACGTCGATTTGCTCCTGAAACTATCCTGCCAACAAAAGATCCACAAAAGCACGAACCTTGCGCGATAGTTGGCGACGGCTCGGATATAGAACGTACAATTGAAAGGGCTGGCTTTCATATTTGGTCAGAACAGGAATAAGCTGGCCATCTGAAATGGCTTGTTCGCACAGAAACTTTGGCATCCGGGCTATACCTGCACCCGATAATGCTGCCTGGAACGCTTGCTCAAAGCTATTGACGTGCAAACGGCCAGTCACGGGGACTGGCTCTAAATCGATAAACGGCCAAACCACATTTTGGTCAGTATCTTCGTTGAACAAGATCGCCTGATGGTGATCAAGGTCGGCGGGCATAATGGGCAAGCCGTGAGCGGCTTCGTAACCCGGTGCGGCAGAGAGGATCGCCGGAATTGGCTTTAGTGACCGGCTGATGAGCGAGGAATCCTCCAGAGGCCCGGCACGGATTGCAAGATCTAGCCCTTCATCGACGAAATCAAGACGACTATTGCTGGCGATGATCTGAACCTCAACATCCTGATAAAGAGTGATATATTTGGCGGCGACTGGAGCCAATACGTGACTAGCGAATAGCGACGTTGCTGTGACACGCAACAAACCATGCGGCTCGTCTATTGAATTTCGCAACATCCGTTCTACCGCCGTTGCCTCTTCAATGATCGGTGCCATGCGTTGGTAAAAGCCGCGCCCCTCGTCGGTAAGACTGAGACGGCGCGTAGTTCTGGTGATAAATCTGACGGATAGGTTTTGTTCAAGTGCGGCGAGTTGCCGGCTGACTGTCGAAATCGGTAGTTTCATGGCTGTGGCAGCGGCTGACAGGCTACCGAGTTCGGCCACCTTTACGAATACGCGAACCGCGTTCAGATCTAATGACTTTCCCATTTATAGAAATATCTTTTGCAAAATTGGTTATTTATCCCATGATTGGGATACATTAGATACGTAACATGACCCAAATCAAGAAAATTCTCGTCACAGGCGCAACAGGAAAACAAGGCGGCGCGGTTGCAAGGCACCTGCTTCAAAACGGTTTCGATGTTCGTGTGTTGGTGCGAACACTGGATAAACCAGAAGTTCTTGCGCTGCAAAAACTGGGAGCAGAACCGGCACAAGGTGACTTCGACGACATCGCATCATTGGAAAAAGCAATGGATGGGATGGACGGCGTGTTTTCGGTGCAGAACTTCATGGCAAAGAACATCGGCTACGATGGCGAGATCAGGCAGGGGCTGAATGTTGCGAACGCCGCGAAGAAGTCAAATGTTAGCCATTTCATCCAGGCATCGATTGCGGATGCTGACAAGGCTCCGGGCGTTCGTCATTTCGAGAGCAAGTGGGAGATCGAAAAGCACATTGATTCCATCAGTCTTACCCGAACTTCTTTGGGAGCGGTGTTCTTTATGGAGAATTTTACCGATCCTCAATACGGTGCCATGACTTTCCCATTGCTGTCAGGTGTCCTTAAACCGCAGACAAAATTCCACATGCTTTGTGTAGACGATATAGGTGCCATTGCTGCTGTCGTATTTTCTAACCCGGACCGTTTTAAGGGTGAGAAAATCAATATGGCCGGGGACTTGATGACCATTGCCGAAATGAAGTCGGTCTTCCTGTCGGAAGTTGGCAAGAAACCGAAATGGTTCAAACTACCTTCATGGCTGGTGGGGATTATGGATCGGGAGATCCATCGACAGCTCATCTGGAACAATGATCCGGGCTGGACGTTTCCCTTATCGGAAACCCAAAATGTCTATTCTGATGCAACGACATTCAGAGATTTTTTGAGAACCAACAAAGCGAAACTGATCTAGTCATTAGACCTTACAATTGGAGAAACAAACATGACCAATAAAACAGTGCTCCTGATGGGACGCCTTTCAGATATCGTCGACAATGTTGCGCGAGCGCTGAACGACATGCCGCTGTCGTTCGTCGGCGCAACGAATGCAGATGAAGTGAAACAAAGACTAAAAGATCATCCGGAAATAGCGCTTGCCGTCATGGGCGCCGGGCTGGATGACGCAATGCGCGGCGAGCTAATTGAGATCATTGCTGCCGCTCGGCCCGACGTCACTATCCATCTAAAGGATCGTGATTCTGGCCCTGGTGGCATGTCTCCCTTCNTACGCCGAGTGACTACTGCAATGTTTGATCTGTAAAATGCTATGCGAGAGTATTTCAGTCATTGCGATATTCTGTGCGTTAATAAATATTACTGAATTTGCGTACCTGACGGCAAACTAGAAGAGGCTTCTTTTTATTCTCAATTGCTGGCCATAGGCATGTTGCAGTTCTGATACATAGAAGGGCCTTCAATATTTGTAGTGCCGTCATTCAGTCAACCTTAGCTGAAGGTCTGTTTCGTGAGTTGGATGTGATGTTTCCAATGGGCCGAGTGAACCGTATTCTCATTTCTCGATAACGTTTTGCAATAGCTGCAGTAAGTTAAGTGCGGGGTGTTATCCGCCACTCAGAGAGAATGATAAAAATTGCCAATAAATACAACGACATAAGAAGATGTGTATGTATAGTGGCTGGCGGATAGGAAGTCCGTAATTGAAAATTTTTGACAGGAAAATACTTAGTAATATCAATAGGTTGTGGGAATTGTGTGTTGCGAATTGTGCAGCAAAATGAGCAGCAATTTCGATGTTTTATGCCATCTGTCAGGGAAGCGGGTACAACATGAGTACACCAAAGTTGGTTTTGGGTTATTTTACCCAACAGTGAACCTGCAAACATCGTTTCAATCGGTAAGTTTGGGGGGAAGCGGAAGTTCGCGCGAATTGAGCGGTAATGCTAAACATTCTGCATAGCGGACATCCAAATAAGTCATAATTCAGAAGTTGCAAATGGCAACTTAGAGCTGTGAGTGCAACTGATAGGCGCAATACAGAGGGTAAATTTTCAGTTGACGTTTGAAATTGCAAAATTTGAAACTATAGTCATGCCTTAGTGACAGATAATTGATGTTGGCTATGAAACAATTTGAGAGGATAAATTATGGGTAATGTCGTTATTGTAGCCTATCGCCCTAAGAAGGGGTGCGCAGACCAACTTCTGGAACTGGCAAAGGACCACGCTCCGTATCTGCGCCGTCTTGGCTTGGTGACAGAGCGTCCCGCGCAAATTCTACGCGCGCAAAATGGTGTGTTGATTGAAGTGTTTGAATGGAAAAATGGCGCGATGGCACAAGCTCATGAAAATTCCGACGTTCAATCCCTTTGGGAGAAATACGCACTTGTTTGCGACTATGTTCCTCTCAACAAGCTGCCGGAGGCGGGAGATCTATTTGCCCAATTCCAGCCGATTGCGCAAAGTTAGATAAAACGGACGCTTTCAACTTAAAATAAAATGCTATCCGATATTCTACTTTTGCTTGACCTTATTTGACGGTTTATGATTTGGAGCCGGAACCTCAACTCAGTTGAATGAAAAAATGGTGGCATCGAACAACATGAATGCACGTGGCCTATCGAGGTCGGAATCTCGTGCCAAAGGTGTGCCTCAAATTTCTATATGATGAAGATGAAGAAATCTCTTTTATGAATTAAAAATTGAATATGCCAATTTTATAAATATTGAGTTGCCACCTCTTGACCTTCCTGTAGGGGGAAGGCCCATAACACTTTTATGAGAATAGATCAGACAATTGATAGCTCAAAAATTATGGGCGAACGGCACTCCATATCGCCGGTGCGTGCCACGCTAGAAGAATTGTTGCAAAAAGCTAGGTTGTTGGGTTTCTCTGAAAGCGAGATTGTAGCTCTTCGCCGTAAATATGGTCCTTTATATAGAGGCTGCTCAAAACAACTGATTAATTGAACTTCTGAGCACCAGTAGCATTGGAATTATAATCTGGATTTTATTTGGTATCGAGTTTTAGTAGCTTTTTTGCCCGTCATGTAAGGGCGGAGATTAAATCGGATTTGCGACTTGAGATAGATCAATGATTACGGTTGATTGAATTGATATGACTAGTCCTGAGGGTGGGGTCATGGTTGAATGTTTTTGATGAAAAATTTGATACTTGTTCTGATACTGTTGGTATTCTCGGCAAACCAAGGTTTTGCCGGAATTATCAGTGCTGGCCATAATTCTAATGGTACGATGACGAGTTCTTTCGATCATTCCAAAATGTGTCATGATGGTTTCTCTAGTAACATCAACGACGAAGATTGTAGCTATCAGCGCCCGATGAAGGGTGAAGTTGATGCCTCTTATTGTCATGCAGACTGCTTGCTTTACTTTGTTGAAAGATTTGCCCTCAACACAATATCTCACAACACCCACGAAGCTGTGCCATCGATTTCGTTGAGTGGGACTGAGATCAAAGCAAGTTTTCGCCCTCCTATATCCTGATTCCATATTTTTAGAAGCGTTCTTAATCTTTACGGAATGCAGAAATTAATGGAAATTCAGGAGTGATGTCGTGTTTACACGCAGAAAATTACTACTTGGCGCGATAACCAGCATGGTTGCGTTGCCAGCTCTGGCTCATAAAGCCAAAACCAAGAAAAAATTCCAACTCAATCCAGTATATTTGCCTCAAATGGTAAAGTTTTCCGGTCATCCACCGGGAACTGTTGTGGTCGATCCGAAAGCACATTTTCTTTATCTCGTATATTCCAGAGGAAGGGCACGCCGCTATGGTGTTGGCGTCGGCAAGGCTGGGCTGAAATTTAAAGGAACAGCACGCATAGGCAGAAAAGCTGAGTGGCCGAGTTGGCGCCCCACCGACAATATGATCCGTCGGGAGCCAAGAAAATATGCTCGGTATGCTGGTGGTGTTGCCGGTGGCCTCAAAAATCCGTTGGGCGCGCGTGCGCTTTATCTCTATCGCGATAACCGCGACACGATGTACCGAATTCACGGAACCAATCAACCATGGTCAATCGGGCGTTCAGTGTCCAATGGGTGTATCCGCATGATCAATGATCATGTGATGGATCTTTATACCCGCGTGCCGGTCGGCGCTAAGGTGGTGGTGTTATGAGCAGTGCTTTAAAAACAATCCGCCAGCCCAAACAGGTTAGTGTTCCGTTAGTTAAACCTGATCCTACTCGCAAACCTCACAATTGGTTCATGCTTGCATGTTGTGCGTTGATGGTCGTTGGGTTTGGAATTGTACTAATTTCTGGTCCCACCAACTCGTCATTCTCGTCGCGTTTGCTGGCTGCATCACCATTGTTAATTTGCATCGGTGCCCACTGGCTTATGCATCGTATGACGGGGCATTCATGCCATCAAAAAAACTCTCAGGAGGACTAATTATTATGAGTTTGAAACTAAAACTGGCTGTGCCCACCATTCTGGCCGGAATTTTCTTCACGTCACATTCAATAGCAGGAGAGGTCAAAAACATGACCGTCTTCAAAACCCCGTGGTGTGGCTGCTGTCAAGTCTGGACGGAAGCCATGAAAAAAGCCGGATTCAAGGTAACAATAAAACATCTCGATGATTTGTCTGCGATACGCAAACAGGCAAGTGTAACCGACAAGTTTGCTGGTTGCCACACTGCGGTACTGGGTGAGTACGTGCTTGAAGGACATGTTCCATTACAGGCAATAGATAAACTTCTGACTGAAAAACCGGCTATTCGCGGCCTTTCAGTTCCTGGCATGCCTTCTGGTTCGCTGGGTATGGGATATGACATGCAGGCTCGCTACGCGGTGTTTTCTTTCAAGCATGATCCCAAAATAGCTCCTGAGATTTTTTATCGAGTGGGGAGTTAGTTTTGAAATGAAAAAATCTCTTGAATTGACTAAGCGCATGTTCCTGACCGGATCAGCAAGTATAGCGGGACTTGCGCTATCGGGTTGTACAACAGCTTCGAGGCTGTCTGAAAAACCTGCAGCTCCATTGGGTAACAAGTCATTTGCCCTAATGTACGGGCCGTTACGCGATGAGAAATTTCCAATTCTGGGCGTAAATTTACAGAAGATCAAACGAAAATTCTATCGACAGGAGGTGGATTTTTCTACCGATGAACCTGTTGGCACCATCATCGTTAATACCAAGACCTTCTTTCTGCATCTGGTACAGGAGAAGGAAAAGGCAATTAGGTACGGTGTGGGGCTGGGGCGAGAAGGATTTGCATGGTCGGGCAAGGCAAGGGTTGGCTGGAAACAGCAATGGCCCAAATGGATACCACCAGATGAGATGATAGAGAGGCAACCAAAACTGGCAAAATATAGCGCAACAAATGGTGGAATGGCCCCGGGGATTAACAATCCATTGGGTGCCCGCGCTCTTTATATATTCCAAGGCAGAAAGGATACACTTTATCGTCTGCATGGAACTGGTGAGGATTGGTCAATCGGCAACGCTGTATCCAGTGGCTGTGTTCGGTTACTCAATCACGATATTATTGACCTTTATCGGCGCGTCCCCACGGGCAGCCGGATTGTGGTGGTGTAGCATGACGCTCTCCAACTCAACTATTCGCCTCGGCATGTTTTTGCTGGTTGGTATGACAGTTGCCGGATTTGCGTTGCTGGTTTGGTCCGATGGCCAGAATGCGAATGCAGAGGCTCTGCTGAAACCGAATGAGGTTTCCTTGGTGGAATCCGGCATGAAAATATACCAGACGCAATGTGCCACCTGTCATGGGGAAAATTTAGAAGGCCAGCCAGATTGGCAAACGCCAGATAATGACGGGCTATTACCCGCACCACCTCATGATAAAACCGGTCACACTTGGCACCATGCTGATAACCTTCTCTTTAATCTTACAAAATTCGGGATTGCCGAAATTGCCGGACTAAAAGACCACAAGACGAGTATGCCAATTTATGAGGAAGTTCTTGATGATGCCGAAATTATTGCGGTGCTGAGTTACATCAAGAGCACCTGGCCCAAGGCCATTCGTGATCGTCATGATCAACTCAATCAACGCACCAGAAAGGCAAAATAATGAATAGACGCAAATTTCTATACGCAACCGCAGGCCTTGGAGCTGCAGGTCTGGCAGCGACCGCATATCAGGGAACCAGTTTCTCAAAAGTGACACCTGGCAAAACACTGCAGATGCCTCCTTTGCTGGACGCCACTCAAAGTCAGAGTTTTGAGCTTCAAGCAATGGCGGGAAGCACAGATTTCACGGGGCTAGGGAACGCGCCGACAATTGGGTTTAACCAATCCTATCTGGGACCAACCTTAAGGGTGAAAAAGGGAGCTGTTTCTGCTAAGATTTCTAATGCAATCAATGAACCCGTGACGGTTCACTGGCATGGTTTGCTGATTCCTGGAGAACAGGATGGGGGGCCTCATCAGCCGATCGCTCCAGGTGAAAGCTGGTCACCGGAACTCACGATTAGTCAACCTCCTGCGACGGCCTGGTATCATACACATATCCATGAGCGCACAGCTGTGCAGGTCCATGCAGGTCTTGCTGGGGTGATGCAAATTAGCGACGGCCGCGACGATGAACGCGGATTGCCCAACGCATATGGTGTCGATGATTTGATGCTTGTTCTTCAGGACCGCCGCTTCGATGAAAATGGGCAAATGATCTATATGCAGAACATGATGGATGTGATGCATGGGTTTACCGGCGATACGATGGTGGTAAACGGGCAGGTCGGGGCCGTTGCAACGGTTCCAAAAGGAATCATCCGATTGCGCCTGCTTAATGGCTCCAATGCTCGAATTTATTCACTTGCAATGAGCGACAGCCGGGAAATGCACTTGGTTGCAACGGACGGTGGCTATTTACCTGCGCCCATAGCACTGAAACAGGTGCAGTTGGCTCCGGGGGAGCGGGTTGAAGTTCTGGTGGATTTCTCCAATGGCAACGATGTCAGTTTGGTCAGTGGTGCTGATATCAATCAGGGCCCAGGCGGCATGATGGGGCGCTTTCAGCAATTGAGGAATTTCTTTAATAGTTCAGAGTTCACTGTCATTCCATTTGCGGTTGATGAGCGGATAATGGTTACTCACAAAAAATTGCCGGACACCCTTGATGGAAAAACTCCCTCTTTAACGGGTTTGGTTTCAACAACACGTCGTCTTTCACTGGACATGGGTATGGGACCAGGGATGATGATGCGTGGTATGATGGGCAGTGGTATGACCGATCAAATGGCGATTAGTGGCCAATCGTTTGATATGAACCGTATCGATATCAAGGCAAAGCGTGGCGTTCTTGAACGCTGGATTATTCGAAGTGATATGCTAGCCCATCCCTTCCACATTCATGGTGCCCTGTTTCAGGTTGTGAAGGAAAACGGTCAAAAGCCACGGCCTGAATATTCAGGGTGGAAAGATACCGTGCTTGTCGAACAGGAAACCGAGCTTTTGGTTAAGTTTGGTCAAATTGCATCTTCAAAAAAACCGTTCATGTTCCATTGTCATATTCTTGAACATGAGGATGCGGGAATGATGGGGCAGTTTACTGTCGCATAAATGCGACAGCTCCCATTTGGAATATGTGAAAGGACGAAAAGGAGGACGACAAATGACAAGCCTGATTGATAATGGGCCTCATGGAGAAAATCGTCGGGATTTTCTCCATATTGCAACTGGTACGTTGGCAGCCACAGCGTTGGCTGCCACTGCATGGCCATTGATAGATTCCATGAATCCATCCGCCGACATATTAAGTCAGGCAAGTGTGGAAATTGATTTGTCTTCGCTGGAACCGGGCCAGAGAATAACCGCCAAATGGCGCGGACAACCCATATTCATTGATCGACGGACTCAGGCGACCATACAAGCCGTTCGATCAGAAAGCCTTGCCGATTTGAAAGATCTAGAGACAGATGAAGCCCGTGCCATTAATCCTGAATACCTTGTGGTCATTGGCGTTTGTACACATCTGGGCTGCATTCCATTGGGGCAGGCGGCCAATGCGAGACGAGGAAACTGGGGCGGTTGGTTCTGCCCCTGTCACGGTTCCCATTACGATCAATCAGGCCGTATCCGAAAAGGTCCCGCACCCAAAAATTTGAAAGTTCCACCTTATATACTCTCTGGAGATAGTCAGCTCATTATTGGATAGTTTATGGCTTGCTCAGTGGTGCATATGAGTAGAGGTTGTTTGTTCTGTCTGGGTACGCAGAAACCACCATTCCATTCCAATCACAGCAACAAGGGTAGCCAATGCCATCCATATAATTGCGATATCTGTTTGGGCCTTCACTATTAGAAACGCGGCAAGCACCACAACATCCAGCAGGATGGCCGTTACCAGAATTACTGGATTTGCAGATACTTCTTTTCGCATATATCGAAGGATGCCCCAGTGAATGGCTATGTCCATCACAAGATATAAGATCGCGCCAAGGGAAGCAATGCGGGTAAGGTCGAGAAACACCGTAAGGACAATCGCGATCACCACTGTATAGACCAGCAAGTGAAATTTGAGTGGTCCTTTCATTCCGAAATGGCTGTGGGGTACCAGTTTCATTTCCGTAAGCATGGTCAACATGCGCGAAACTGCAAAAATGCTTGCGATGACGCCGGATGCGGTGGCAATAACAGCTAGGATAACAGTCAGGGTCAGTCCCAAATTTCCCAGTGCCGGGCGCGCTGCTTGTGCAAGTGCGAAATCCCGGGCAGCAATAATCTCAGCCAGATTGAGATTTGCACCCACCGCCAAACTCACCAATAGATAAATTATCGTACAAATGGCTAGGGAAATGATTATAGCTCGGCCTACATTTCGATGGGGTTCAACAACTTCGCCTCCGCTATTCGTGATTGTTGTGAAGCCCTTATAGGCAAGAATAGCCGGAGCAAGAGCAGCTAAAAAACCGATTTCTGCAATATCAGTAGATTTGAGTGACTGAAGTTCGCCACCAATCCCCCCAGCAATCCACAACCCGGCAAACGCCAGAATAGCGATGCCCAGAATTTTTATCGCAGATAAGGCTATTGAGACAGCGCTTACCGTTTTATTCCCGGAAACATTAATCAAAAATGCGACAATTAACAACAAAACAGCTAGAGCCGGCACCCAAATATCGGGGTTTGTTGGGCCAAATAACTGGATAGAATATGTGCCGAATGTACGCGCAACAAGAGCCTCATTTATCACCATGGATAGTGCCATAAGCAATGAGCAAACGGCAGCAACTAACCCACGTCCATAAGCTTTTTGGAGTATCATCGCGATGCCACCAGCCGAGGGATATGCATTTGACATTTTGATATAAGAATAGGCGCTAAACGCCGTCACAATTGCCGCCACTAAAAAAACAAGCGGAAAGGCATTCCCTGCCAGTTCGGCAACTTGCCCCGTTAGCGCAAAAATACCAGCACCGATCATGACACCGGTGCCTAGGGCAACAGCACCCCACAATGAAATGCTGTTAGGTTTGTATTCGTGCATACCTTTCATAATAATCAATTCCTTTGGTTATGGTGATCAAGATTTAAAGTGTCGATGCAATGTAGTAATTGGTAATCTGCTCAAAAAAAGAGGCAGTTAGTTGGGAGTGAGTAAAAAATTCTTTGTTGCGCAACAGCTGCAACAAATGCCAACGGCCTCGCAATAAATAGCTATTTCATCAGATATTTGACCAGTGCAGCAATGGATAAAACGACCAACACCGCTATGAGCAACATACCCACTCCGCCGAACCACATGCCATTTCCTGTCATCATACTGTCGCCAATCATAATCTTGCTCCTTCGTCAGTTTGAGGTAGTTGTCGTCGGGTGAACCATAGAACCAATACCGGGATAATTATCCACTGCAAAAGTGGACTAAGCCCCGTCCCAAATGGCGGAACCAAGGGCATCAACTCTGAGTAAGTCCAGCGCAGTGAAATGTTGGTGTAGTAGTACTCAAACCCGATAGTCAGTGCTATGCCAACCGACAGAAATAATAGTAAATTATTCAAGGTAGGATGAAGAACCCATGATCTCGAACGCGCTATTGCTGAAGTGATCCAGTATGCGGTCAGTGCGAATCCTACATCTCCAAAAGTTGCTGACATGCAAAGTTTGATGCCATCCCAGTGATTTAACTCAATCATTCCAGCATAGGTAGGTGCCTGAACAAATTCCCAAATAAAGTGTAGTAGAAAGGAAAATATCACTAAATTGAATTCGACGGAATCAACCAGCTTGTTCATTGCATCAGACATGCATCTCTCCCTCATATGAACATGATGCTAGATATTTCATAGGATTTGATGCTTCCTCATCCAGTTAATATATGCCGTTTGCACGCTGTAATTCACGGACGTATCGAACAATGGCTGCGACCTCATTTGGTTTGACCTGAGGTTGGGCTGGCATGTTACCAAACTTCCAGTGATGCGCTCGCGCTCCTCGCTTGGCGGCCATTTGAAAAGCACCATCTCCGTGATGGTTCGGTTCATAAATTTTATGAATGAGCGGTGGCCCCTTGTCGCTACCTGCAGCACTCTTGCCATGACAGGCAGAGCAATTGTCATCGAATAGTTGCTGACCTTGGACGGCTTCCTTCGAAAGTGCGGGAACGTTTACCGCTACGGAAACATCCGGTTTATTCGATTTTGTCATTTTGCTAACGATGACAATGACACTGCCAACCGTTACGGCAATAACAAGATATTTTGGCAGATTGGCCATGATAGACATTTGACACGATCCTTTTGTGATATTGATACGGAGTTAATGCACTGGAGCAACATCAGCCAAGTCATCAAGAATTGGACAATCTGGCCTGTCGTCTCCTTGGCAAGAGCTGACAAGATGATGGAGCAAGGTTCTCATTGACTGAAGTTCCTGCATCTTTCGATCAATATCGCCCAAACGGTTTTGGGCGATGTTTTTAACGTCTGCACTGGTTCGGTTTTTGTCTTCATACAATGCAAGCAGTGCTCGACATTCTTCCACGGTAAATCCTATGCCCCGCGCCCTTTGAAGGAATTTTAATTTATTCAGTTGGTCGCCGTCAAACATACGGTAGCCATTTTCAAGTCGGTGTGGTTTGACCAGTCCAATATCCTCGTAATAGCGTATAGTTTTTGCCGGTAGACCACTTGCTTTGGAAGCATCACCTATGTTCATTGTTTTTCCTTTCTACGCTTATAATTTTGCGGACCTTAATCTCAACGCGTTACCGATGACAGAAACCGACGACAGGCTCATTGCCGCTGCTGCTATCATAGGGGACAACAGTAAGCCGAAAACCGGATAGAGAATTCCCGCTGCGATGGGGACGCCGAGTGCGTTGTATATAAATGCAAAGAACAGATTTTGTTTGATGTTGCGCATTGTGGCATGCGCCAGCCGTCGCGCTCTTACAATGCCGTTCAAGTCTCCCTTGATGAGTGTTATTCCGGCGCTCTCAATGGCAACGTCTGCTCCTGTTCCCATTGCAATTCCAACGTCTGCCTGCGCAAGAGCCGGGGCGTCGTTCACACCATCACCGGCCATGGCAACCTTGTGGCCTGCACTTTGAAACGAACGGACAATTTCGACCTTGCCCTCCGGTAATACATCGGCCCTGATTTCGTCGATGGCCAGTTGTGCTGCGACGTTATTTGCTGTGCGTTCGTTATCGCCCGTAACCATCACAATTCTAAGGCCTTCGCGATGGAGTGATTCTAGCGCAGCGGCGGTTGTTTTTTTGATTGGATCTGCAACAGCAATCAAACCCGCAACGATCTCGTCAACGACAATAAACATCACAGTCTCTCCCTCATCGCGCTTTTTGTCGGCAAGTTCGGAAAGCTCGCCAATCTCAAGATGCATGTCTTCAAGAAGTCTTGCATTGCCGAGAGCAACTTTCTTCCCATCAATGATGCCCCTGACACCCATGCCCGTTACTGATTCAAAGTTTTCTGCTTCGTGCAGTTCCAGACCGGCGTCCTTTGCACCCGATACAATTGCTTCGGCGAGTGGATGTTCCGAACCTTTCTCCAGACTAGCGGCAAAACCCAGCAACTCTTTTCCAGAGAATCCATTTTCAGGGATTACTGTTTTAAATTTCGGTCGTCCTTCTGTAAGCGTTCCTGTCTTGTCAACAATCAGAATGTCAACTTTTGCGAACCGCTCCAACATTTCTGCGTTTTTAATCAGAACCCCGGCCTGCGCTCCACGCCCAGTCGAGACCATAATTGACATTGGCGTTGCCAATCCCAGAGCACAGGGGCAAGCGATTATGAGAACGGACACCGATGCGACCAAAGCATAGGCCAGCGATGGTTCCGGACCCCAGATGGCCCAGACAATAAATGCGATAACGGATGCAAGCACGACAACCGGTACGAAATATCCCGCTACCGTATCCACCAGTTTTTGTATCGGTGCACGACTGCGTTGAGCTTGGGCAACCATGTCGACAATTTGCGATAAAACCGTATCTGCGCCGACCTTGCTTGCCTCAATTATAAGGGTTCCGTTTTTATTGACGGTGGCTCCGGTTACATCATCACCAGCCGTTTTCTCAACGGGCATCGGTTCGCCAGACAACATAGACTCATCAACCGAAGAATGGCCACTCAACACAACACCATCTACCGGAATACTTCCTCCAGGACGAACTCTGAGATGATCGCCAACGACCACATCTTCCAGCGAGATTTCTTCTTCTGTTCCATCGGGCAACACAATCAAGGCAGTCTTCGGTGCAAGGTCTAGCAAAGCCCTGATTGCTCCACCAGTGCGCTCACGCGCGCGCAGTTCGAGCAACTGCCCCAGTAAGACCAGCACGACAATGACTGCTGCTGCTTCGAAATAAACGGCAACATTGCCGCCAACATCACGAAAAGCTTCTGGGAAAATTCCAGGTGCAATGGTGGCCACAACACTGAAACCATAGGCTGCACCGACGCCGAGCATTATCAATGTCCACATGTTCAAATTGCCTGTTACAACCGAGGTCCAACCCCGTTTGAAAAAAGGCGCCGCGCACCACAAAACCACAGGCGTCGCAAGAGCAAGTTCAAGTAGAATACTGGAGCGCTCGCCAAGCCAGTCCCGTATAGGGATACCAATCATAGGTGCCATTGTTACGATGAGAAGAGGAATAACCAATGCCGCACCAACCCAAAACCTTCGGGTGAAATCCACCAGTTCCGGGTTAGGACCCGCATCCGCAGGCGGGATGCCCATTGGCTCTAGGGCCATGCCACATATAGGACAATCTCCCGGGCCTTCCTGAATGATTTCAGGATCCATGGGGCAGGTATATAATGTTCCTTCAGGCATGACGTCAGGGGCCGGGCGTCCCTCCAGATATTTTTCAGGTTCGTTCTCAAATTTTGTCTGACACCCGGATGAACAGAAATAGAACCGTTCTCCGACATGTTTAGACATGTATTTTGCGGTGGCGCGATCAACGCTCATTCCGCAAACCACATCAGTAGAGGCGATGAAAGCATCTGGATCAGCGACGAATTTATCAAGACAATTCGGGTTGCAAAAATGGTAGTCATGCCCACCGTGCTCATGGTGTGGCTTACCAGCTTCCGGATCAACAGTCATTCCGCACACTGGATCACGGACGATAGGCACGTCAGGTAGCTTGGTATGCTCATGGTTGTGGTCGGCGTCGGCCATTGAGGTGTAACTCCATTTGTTAATCTGAAATGCAGAATGAGAAACCACGTAATGAACGGAAAATTGTTCTCAAAACTCCATTTCATGGCAAGATGGGGCTTCCAGTAGGAGGAATGTCAATGCATGTTTTCTATGTATTTGATTTTTTTCAGATCATCGGCTGGGAGCCAATTAATCTACTTCTTGTGTCGAGCTTGAAGGTTGAATTCATTCCAAATCCTATGTTCTTGGTGGATCAGTTATTTACGTTGATTCTGAAAATACCAAGCCGTAATGATTTGGAAATATTTCTTTCGTTGTTTAAAAATTGAGTTTTCAACTCACTTGACCTTCCTGCTGATGAAACACCTATCCAGAGGCTTTGTAGCATGGGCTCAGCATTCACTTGAAACCTGCGTATTCACAGAAATTTGCAGGAGATTACCATTTTGTTAGTTGACGAATTTTCTTCGAAGTGTAATTACGGAAACTATGTTGATCAGACTGAAATTTATGAATTGGGCTAAAATACAGGTGTCACTGGTGATGATTTTATCACTGGTGCTGATTCCTGTTTCAGGTTCCAACGCATCAAATATGTTGCAATCTGACGCTCATATACAGACAATTGAAATGTCGCATTCTGTGAAGCTGCAACATGAAGACCAGCAAAATCTGTCCATTCATGATAGCGAAGAGATTGTGGAGAGTAACTCTCACACGCATGATGGAATGTCACCGGATGATTGCTGCTCGCTTAATTGCAGCGCAGCAATTGTCGCTGATGCTCGATCCAAAATAATTGTAAATCCATCAGAATCATACATCTTGCCTGCACATAGATTGCTCCTGCCGTCTGGGTGGGATACACAACTTCGCCCACCAAAAACCTGAATACATTCAACCTCGCGTGAGGTTTTGACATTTGTGGCTGGAATGAGTTTTCACCGCAGATGAACTCGAAGTGTATTTTCAGGTAACAAAATCAATGAAAAATATAGTATTAGTCGGGCTTTTGTCCGCGGGTCTGGGTGGCTGTGCGTCTACATTTCCCCCGGAGGTATTAGCATACCGCGATGCTGCGGATGCGCATGTTGGGATCAAGCAGACCCATCCAACAAATATAATCGGTGACTATAATCATCGCGATCCGGTCGATCCAAGACCATGGCGCAAGCTCAATGATGAGCAATCTCCGGTAAAAGGAGATAAGTCATGACGGGTTCAATCAAAAATTTGATGATCACGACGGTGTCGATGCTGGCCTTGTCTGGTTGTGTAGCTAACAGCAATATTGAAGAATATGCTGCACTTGATGCAGGATTCCCGACGGTCTCATACAAAACCCGCGAGGCAACCAATAAGCAAACCGTCTGGGTGCAGAACCAACAAGAAGCCGAGGCGCTTTCGAAACGCGTTCACGGTCTTGTCCATAAGCGCACAATCAGCGTCAATACAGCTGTTCAAGTTGCTTTACTTAATAACAAAGGCCTACAGGCGTCTTATGCCGATCTTGGTATGTCGGCAGCTGAGGCTTGGCAACAGACCATGCTGGAGAACCCCAAAATTTCAATTGGTATTCTTGGTATTTCTCAACCTGGATTAGGTGCGTTCAGGGCAATTGAAGGCATGATTGCTACAAATATTTTAGCACTGGCCACAAGGGATAAGCGCATTGCGGTTGCTGATACCCGCTTCAGACAGGCGCAGTTGAAAGCTGCCCTTGCGACACTGGCAATTGCCAGTGAAACTCGTAAGGCATGGATCAATGCTGTTTCGGCATTTGAGAATATTTACTATCTCAATCAAGCTCAGATTGCCGCGGATGCTGCATCAGAACTTGCCAAGAAGTTGGGTGAAAGTGGGGCCCTTGCAAAGGGCGGACAGGCTCGTGAGCATGCTTTTTATTCCGAACTTACCGGTCAAAAAGCCAAGGCTCGTTTAGCAGCCAAACTGGCAAAGGAACAGCTCACAAAGATTATGGGACTATGGGGCACCGAGGTTGACTATTTCGTGCCGGACAAACTTCCCAGATATCCTCGCAAGCTACAGCGGAAAAAGGCAATCGAATCTGATGCTCTTCATAAGCGAGTGGATTTGCAGGTTGCAAAATTGGAACTTGAAGCCGTTGCCAGATCATATGGACTAACAGAAGCCACTCGGTATGTAACGGATCTCGAGATCATCACAGGCGCAGAGAAGGAGCGTGAACTTGGTGATGATGGCATAGAGACAACGACCACGCCTCAGGTGGAGTTAGAGTTTGTCATTCCAATATTTGATACCGGTAAAGCCAGAATGCGCAAAGCCGAACTTGCTTATATGAAGGCTGCAAATCTGCTGGCGGAAAAGGCAATCAATATTCGATCAGAAGCACGATCTGCATATACAGCTTATCGTTCTACCTATCAGATCGCGCGTCATTACAGGAACAGCGTCTTGCCATTGCGAAGCAAGATCGAAGAAGAATCTCTGCTCACCTATAATGGCATGATTACCAACACATTCGAACTGCTCGCGGATACCCGGGCGAAAATCAACACCATCCTTCAGTCTGTTCAGGCAAAACGGGAATTCTGGATTGCTGATGCTGACCTTACCGCCGCAATTTATGGGGGCGGGGGATCATCAGGTTCTGGAGAAGGTGGAGATATGACCGTTGCTGCCTCTGGCGGCGGTGGCGGACATTAGAAAGGAATTCAACATGTTAAACAGACGTCAACTCATTGGAGCCAGTGCAGCCGGTGCTGCATTAGTTTCATCAACCGCATGGTCCAAGACTACAAATATGGGCCTTCCGGAAGCTGCAATTATGGAAACTGCCGCAACGCAAAATCCATTGCACCCATCAACCGGTCCACAATATCAGCCGGTTGTCACGCTGAATGGCTGGACATTGCCATCCCGCATGAATAACGGAGTGAAGGAATTCCACCTGATCGCTGAACCTGTCGAACGCGAGCTTGCTGAAGGCACGACCGCCTATCTGTGGGGCTATAACGGCCAATCAACGGGGCCTACTATTGAAGCTGTCGAGGGAGACCGTGTTCGGATTTTCGTTACCAATAAACTTCCCGAACACACTACAGTTCACTGGCACGGGTTAATTTTGCCATCAGGCATGGATGGTGTTGGTGGTTTAAGCCATCCGGGAATCCCGCCTGGAAAGACATTTGTCTACGAATTCGACCTCACCAAAAGTGGTACCTTTATGTATCACCCTCACGCGGATGAAATGGTGCAAATGGCGATGGGGATGATGGGCATGTTCATTGTCCATCCAAAAGATCCAACCTTCATGCCGGTGGACCGAGATTTTGTTTTTATGCTGAACGCATTCGACATTGATCCAGGTTCTTACGTTCCAAAAATCATGACCATGAATGACTTTAATTTATGGTGCTGGAACAGTCGGATATTTCCGGACATTGATCCATTAGTTGTCAATAAGGGAGACCGTGTTCGGGTTCGTGTTGGTAATCTAACGATGACAAACCATCCCATACACATGCATGGATATGACTTTGAAGTTACCTGCACTGACGGCGGTTGGGTTCCAAAAGAAGCTCGTTGGCCGGAGGTAACAATTGACATCCCAGTTGGTGGTATGAGGGCATATGAATTTGTTGCTGATCATCCTGGTGATTGGGCAATCCACTGCCACAAATCCCACCACACAATGAATGCAATGGGACATGATGTGCCGACATTTATTGGTGTCGATAAATCCGCAGTCACAAAGAAAATTCGCAAAGTGCAACCAGAGTATATGCCAATGGGCACAGCTGGCATGGCGGATATGGGGGTCATGGAAATGGAACTTCCTGACAACACTACTCCGATGATGACCGGATGGGGACCATACGGCCCAATTGAGATGGGCGGTATGTTCTCAGTGGTGAAGGTTCGTGAGGGGATTGGAGCCAACGATTATTCAGATCCGGGCTGGTACAAAAATCCACCCGGAACACAAGCCTACGAATGGACTGGTGAGCTGCCTGACCATGCAAAGGCTGCCGATGCAACCACAAAAATTACCCCCAAACCAAATGATAATGGCTAAACGCCAAACCGGGCGTATGCCCAAATTCCAGAAAGGGAATACAATGAAAAAATTACTAATTCTTACAGCCGGAATGTTTCTGATATCAGGAGATGCTTTTGCGTCCGGCAGCCATACCGGCGGTCACGATGAAGTAAAAAAAGAAACCCATGGACACGACGATACAAAAAGTCACGGCCACGATGAAATGAAAAAGGAAATGGGCGGGCATGATGATGCAGATGGCCATCATGATGGTGCAATGGCTGTTGGTGAACCTGGTAAAAGGCAGGATGCCTCCAAGAATATCGTAATTGTTATGAAGGAAACAGACGATGGAGACATGATTTTTAAGCCAAAACAAATCAAAGTCAAAGAAGGTCAAACCATTCGTTTTGTTATTCGAAACAAGGGCGAATTAGAACATGAATTTGTTCTCGATAACCATGACGGTGTGATGGAGCATAAGGCCTTGATGGAAAAGTTCCCAGAGATGGAGCATGACGATCCAAATTCCGTGCGCTTGGAACCCGGCAAAAAAGGGGAGGTGATCTGGAAATTTACCAATGGCGGCACCTTTGAATTCGCCTGCCTAATTCCTGGTCACTACGCTTCAGGCATGAAGGGCGATATTACGGTATCCGAAAGCCATTAACCCAACTCAAAAATAGCAGATTAAGAAGGAAAAAATATGAAATATTTTTTAAAATCTATCGGTGTTGCAATTGTAATTGCGCTGATGTCGTCATCCGTTGTGGCGGCAGAATTTACCAAGGGTGTCGTGAAAAAGGTCAATATGAAATCTCATAAGGTGACCATCATTCATGAGGAGCTCAAGGATCTCGGTATGCCTGCCATGACTATGGTGTTCCGAACGGCAGACGATGCCATGCTCGAAAAAATGAACGTTGGCGATAAAATCGAATTTGTTGCTGATCGAGTGAAAGGCAAGCTGACCGTCATAGAATTGAAATAAATCAAAGACCCGGAGCCTACTAAACAGCGGGCTCCGGTTAAATTTCGCCGTGAGTTTTCTAGCGGCTTGACCATCCTTTTAACATCATGAATACGAGAAATTGGCTATGAACATAGATTTCCCACGGCTACCAATTCTACGATTTCTAATGTTTTGTTGTTTTGTGTTAGTGCAAGCGGTTTTTCCAACCGTTGTTTCTGCGGATGAAATTTCTGAGCACATAGACGGCATCTATGTCGAAGACGCAACAATCACACCCGCCAAAAAAGGCGGCACTGCAATTCTTAGGTTTAAGGTGACAAATTTTGGACAGAAGCACGTCACGTTGGTTGGATTGAGTGCAACCTTTGCCGGAACAGGCAGTATGATGATGAATATCCCGGAAATAGGTCCAAAAAGCGTTTCAGAGTTGACAATTTTAAGCGAAGAAACGCTGGACTTTTCGGCGTCTCACCTGAAAGGGGAGTTAGGTGAAATTGTATCCGATCTTGTTTCAGGAACAAATGTTGAATTCGTGCTGACCTTTTCCAACTTCACCACAACAGCAATCGCGCACGTGCATTAACATTGATTGGATTGTCCATTGGTTGAACTGATGAATGAGCATATGTGGCATGATTGGCAACACAACACCAACATCATGTTTTCGTTAGCTGGACTGTTCATAATTCTACTAATCGTGTTTTCTATGGTCAGGTTGCACAACAAACGTGCGGACAATTATTTAAGTACCAACTTGGTGCAACGATCTGCAAAAATCGACAACGATACTACTCCAGATCAGCAACGCGTATCGGAGGCGCGCGATACAATATTTATTCTACCCGACATCAGTCATTACACCCGGTTTATGGCCAGCAGTCATTTTACCGATCAGACGGCGCAATTCATCATATTTTCGTTGATAAACACAATGATCAAAGCGGCAACAAAGACTTTGGAATTGTCTAAAGTTGAGGGGGATGCGGTGCTGTTTTTTGTTGATGCTGAGAAGCATTCAAAACAAGTTATTGGGGGCACTCTGACAGATATTTTTAATGCATTCTACATTGAAAGGGAACGGCTAATGGCGTCGAATCTCTGTTCCTGTCAGGCTTGCCCACACATCCAAGAGCTAGATATTAAGATATTTATTCACCGGGGTAAAACAACTCGTTTTAAATTTCGTGGATCAATCGATCATTTTGGTCAAGATATTATCGTTTTGTACCGGATGATGAAGAATAGCATTTCCAGTGATCATTATGCATTGATTACTGATGCGGCTGTAGATTCTATAGAACTGCCAGAGGAATTGGAACAAGAGCGCATTAGTATTTATGTCGAAGATATCGGAACCATTGACGCCACCAAATTCGAGTCTCCCAAACAAGAGGTTAGGAATTGGCAAGCAAACAGCACGGAATCTTCGGATCCCTAATTTCACAACATGTATATGATCGTCATATCTATGTCGCAAGTTGAACACCCCCAAACCTGTCATATTGTCTGCCTTACGTCGTTTGAATGGAAACTGACCTGAATGTTCGCAATTGAATTATTACACAAACATTTCGTTTGTATTGAAGGTCAACAATGGGCCAAGAATACCGATTAACCTGTTCAGGATTGTGCCAAATAGTTGCTATTCAGCGATCAATTTGACCATGCATGAAAGATTTAAATAATGAAATCAAGAAGTCCCCATTTTTCAGATGACAACAATCAAATTTTGCTTTCTTCTGAACATACAATACTTGTTATTGTTGATCATCAAGTAGCTTTCAAGTCATGTTTTCATGAAAGCTCGTTAGATGTTGCTGAGAACGGAGTGGCAGAACTTGCGGATGCAGCAAGCAAGGCCAATATTCCAATTATTACTAGTTTGGTGAAAACTAATCTGATCGACTATAAGTTGAGCGCTACACTCGAATCCAAGATTCCACAATTGACACGAATTAATCGAAATGTCGTTAATCCATGGGATGATCCTGTATTTGTTGAGGCAGTGCAATCTGCTAATCGACCGTGCCTACTGATCGCTGGATTATCAGCAGAAACTTCGATGTCATTTACCGCACTTGGCGGACTTGCGAGAGGCTTGGATGTCTTCGTAATCAAGGATGCTTGTCTTGGACATTCAGACCAAAGTATTGCGACCACTTTTGAACGTTTAACACAGGCGGGTGTCGTGCCAGTTAGCTGGCGACAAGTTATAATGGAATGGAATCAGGGAAACGTTGAAGCCCACCTGTTGCGGAGAATTCTCAGACCAAAGCGGTCTTCAACGCGTATAACCAAATAATTTTTCTTGGCAGTGTGTTTATGGGAATGCGCTGTTTAGTAGGAGTCGCGAGTAGGGTTGCGGCTCCGTTTCGCTTTAGTGATATTCTGACGTCTGCCTGATCTACTATCAGTCACCAGACTGTCGTGAACCAAACCAGCTCAAGCAGTTTTGGCCATTCGGCTTCCATCCTAGACGCACCCGAAGCGATGCTTCGGACAATGGGCACCCGCACGCGGGCGACATTGATTGCGAAGTGCAATCCCCTGCGGCTGGTGGGCGGACGCCCCTTATAGCCCCGAGCGGTCACAGCGCAACGGCTTTGGCTTTATATCCGTATATGTTGTTTTAATTCTCCTACCAAAACCATTGCGCTGCGCCCTGAAAGCTCGGGGCTGACGGGCCTTTTCACCGCCCCCCATCCCCAGGGGAATTGCGGAGAAGAGGAGAATTCATATGACCGAACAGTCAAACAAGACCCCGCCATCAGTCCCGATCGATGGCCCCCGCATCTATGTGGCCTGTCTTGCAGCCTATAATAACGGCCACCTTCATGGCGAATGGATAGAGGCAGACCAAGATGCAGACGATATAAACGCTGCTATTTCTGCAATGCTTAAAAAGTCGCCCATTCCCCAAGCCGAGGAATTCGCAATCCACGATTATGAAGGCTTTGAGGGCGCGGATATTCAGGAATATACCAGCATCGAAACAGTGGTAAAACTGGCTGCTTTTATTGGTGAACATGGAGAACTTGGCGGCAAATTGCTGTCCAATTTTCACGGCGATCTTGAGGATGCCGAAGCAGTCTATGAGCATCACGCAGGCGAATATAAAAGCCTTGCAGATTTCGCGCAGGAAATCATCGAACAATCGACCCAAATCCCCGAAAACCTAGCCAATTATATCGATTATGCCGCGATTGCTCGTGACATGGAACTCAACGGCGATGTGTTCACCATCGAATTGGGTTTCGAGTGCGTCCATATTTTCTGGTCGCACTAATCCCAACCCCCAAATCAATCAATCCCAAGGAGTAAGACAAATGCAATTACAACATATTCCCCTAGATCAACTAACAATCTCACCGCTCAATATGCGCCACTCGCGCAAAGCGCCAGACGTTTCCGACATCTTGCCGAGCATTCAGGAGCGCGGCATTCAGCAACCTCTTTTGGTTCGCAAAAATGGCACAGGCTTTGAAATCGTAGCAGGGAGGCGGCGCTATTTCTCGCTCAAAGAGATTGAGCAGCAAGGCCAAAAAGCCGACCCAGTACCTTGCGCCATTATGGCCAATGGCGATGATGCCGCCGCCTTGGAAGCATCGCTAATTGAGAATATTGCACGATGCGACCCCGACGAAATGACCCGATATGAAACCTTTGCCCGATTGGTCAAGGAGGGGAAAAACCCCGCAGATATCGCCACAACTTTCGGCGCGACAGAAATCATGGTCAAACGCTCGCTTGCCCTTGGCAATCTCACCCCCGCCATTCGCAACGCCTATCGCGATGAAGAAATCAACGACGAAACAATTCGTCACCTGACACTGGCCAGCAAGAAGCAACAGGCCGAATGGTTCAAACTGTTNAAAGACCCAGANGAACGCGCCCCGCTAGCGTGGCAGCTTAAACANTGGNTGTTTGGTGCNGANATNAAAACCAGTTCAGCCNTTTTCGACCTCAAGGATTACAAGGGCANNATCGTTGNCGATCTTTTCGGNGATGATGGCTATTTTGATGATGCCGAAAAGTTCTGGAAACTGCAAAATAANTGCATCGCCGCCAAGCGCGACGAATTCGTCAAAGCTGGTTGGGATGATGTGATNATCTGGGATATTGGNCAGCANTTTNCNTCATGGGACTATGTNAAAGCANCCAANAAAGAAGGCGGGNATNTCTTTATCNTNGCNTCNANNGATGGCGAGGTNGAAATACATGANGGNCTGATTACCCGCAAAGAATACGANCGCCGCCAGCGAAAAGCTGCAANNGGTGAGGAAGGCAGCGGGACANCNGAANTNCGCCCCGAANTNACCAAAGCCGCNCAGAANTATATTGAATTGCACCGNCANGCNGCCGTGCGNCATNCGCTCTTNAATGATCAGGGNGCNGCCCTTCGGCTAATGGTNGCNCATGCAATNGGAGGTTCNGGNCTTTGGCGCACNGAACCAGACCCGCAACGGGCTGANAAGAAAGAAATTGCTGAAAGTGTNNGCNGNTCAAAAGCNNTTTNNGCATTCGCNGANGCACGAAAACCGATNCTGAAATTGCTCGGCTTGGCCGCTGATCGACCCACAGTCGTGCGCTCANGCTACTATGACTATGATGTCGGTAAGCTGNTTTTCACNCTGCTCAAACTNTCCGATAAAGAAGTCATNCANGTNCTGACCTACGTCATGGCAGAAACTTTGGATTGCGGCACNAGCGTTGTNGAAGCCCTTGGTTGCCACCTTAAAGTNGATATGGCCGACTATTGGCAACCAGATGAAACNTTCTTTTCCCTGCTGCGCGACAAGGCTTCAATTAACGCAATGTTGCGCCATATTGGCGGCAAACAAGTTGCAGATGGCAACGTAGCCAGTACCGCCAAGGCCCAAAAAACAATCATCCAAGATTTTATCAACGGAAAAGGTCGCAAAAAAGCCGAGGGCTGGTTACCCCACTACATGCAATTCCCATTCAAGCCTTACATCAAAGGAAGAGGTGGAAGGCTGAGTGATAATCTTGCGCGGATTAAATCTCTGCTTACTTAAAATCGATTGCCCAAAGCGGCCCCGACCCTCTCACCCAAGCTGGAGGGTCGGGACCGCGTGCCACGGTTCATGTTAAAAAAAAGCCCCCACACCTTTCGGTGCAGGGGCTTTTGCTTATGCAGTAAGGAGTAGGAATTGCGGACCAAAACGATACATCTTGTCCGGCTGCGGCTCCCAGATTGGCAATGATTTGGCGAAAACACGATATGCAGACAGTCAGGCAGTTGGGAAATTCACCAGACAATCCGACCCAATCCCAGCCGCCACCGATTTCTACACGATCATGAAGAGGGTCCTGGGAAAGCGTGATACAAATCTGACCATTGAGCAGGGCAAGAGAAGTTGCGAAAAAGAACCTCATCCAGATGGCACCACTATCATCCGTATCAGACTTTGCTACATACCCACTTGCATCTGCCAACGGTCTCTCAAACATTGAGTTGCGAAAACACCTATAGCCCTGCTTCTGCTTATTTGACCTATGCCGAACAGCGTCGGCACGAAACCGCTTACAGGAACTTTTTTCCCCGGCCTGCGGCCTTCCTCGCGGACACTTAGTGTCTATGACACAGCGTGTTCAAAAAAGGTCCTTCCAGCGGTCCTTCACTTCGTTGCGGCCCCTTGTTTATTCAGATGGGGGTTCATGCCGCCGCTGCCCGGCATGGCCGGTCACGCGTTAGCAAGGCGATAGGCGCCTTCGCAACAAACAAATGGAGACAGTAAAATGGCACAAGCAATTGGATATGTAACAAAGTCAAACAACAACGGATACGAAGGCACACTCGCCATGATGAGCCTCAAGAAACGCATCACCATCCTGCCCAACACGTCAAAGGAAACAGATGCACAGCCAGACTTCCG
>JAESSK010000066.1 GCA_016764155.1 Rhizobiaceae bacterium | reverse complement strand
ACATCTCAAGGTTTCAAAAATTGGATTTATCACGCCCTATGTAGCGGAAGTTTCAGCTGCCATGCGGGACTTGCTAAGTCAGAACGGCATTTCTGTATCAGGCGTTGCATCGTTTGAACAAAGTCAGGATCCGGTGGTTGCCAGAATTTCACCGGCTTCCATTTTGGATGCCATCATGGCCGTTGGAGAGGACGAAGATATCGACGCAGTTTTTGTTTCCTGCACTAATTTACGTTGCTTTGATATTATCGAGCAGGCGGAAGAAAAAATTGGCAAGCCAGTAATTTCCAGCAACCAGGCGTTGGCCTGGCACATGCTAAAACTAGCGGGCTTGCCCACATCATCCATGGGGCCGGGAAAACTGTTTGCTCTTTAAATCCTGAGTTTTCCAAACAGTCTGTAGAAGTCTGCGCAAATTGCAAAACCAATTATTCCGTCAGATAGTCTGCCAAATAGATGTCTGAATAGTCGGTTTTTAGCTCCACCCAAATCGGCAGGTGATCGGACATTTGATGTGATGTCCAGTTTCGGTAGGAACTAGCCCAATTGGCGTAAGGTTCGCCCCGAGCCTCCTCGGCGATAGATTTGTAATGATCCATTTCAGACGGACCAAAGACGGCATCTCGCCAATCAAAAGAGCTGTGATTTAGCAAATTGGTTCTTAATTCTTCACCGGTATATGCGATCTGGTCAAAATGCTTGGTGCCGCTTAAATTCGTTGCCCCAAAAAGAGGCGCTGTAAATCCGTTTCCAGTCAGCGCGGCCATGATATTATCTTCGGGGTCTTCAATGTTCATGTCACCCAAGAATATATGAACTTCATCACTTTTCTCGGCGCGTTTGGCTAACGCCTTAGAAATTACGGCGATCTCCTTGGCTCTCAGCTTCTTGTCTTCAGAAGATGATCCGCCAAATGTTATGTGGGCGCTGCATAGGGTAAAGCGAAACCAGGATGCCTGAAATGATGCGAAATAGGGCGTGCGTGCAATTTGTTTCCCTTCAATTAAGCGGTCACCGGGTAGCACCAGTTCTCCGATAAGGTTTTGAAAAAACACCCGGTTTTTATTATATAAAAATGCCATTCGCTCATAATTGCCAGGGCTACCCTCGGTCACATCGGTAACAAAATACGACCAATTGGGCCCTAACAGATCCATCAATCGCTCCAGTGGTTTCAAGTCTTGTTTGATTTCCTGAACCGCGCATATGTCGAATTTATCGATAATCTCTGCGATATAATGATAGCTCTCATCAAGGCGAGGCTTGCCNTCGTCGAAGGCTCGAATATTCCANGATCCAATGATCAGTGAATTTGCGNTTCTGTTCTTTTCTATTTTTTCGTAGAGTTGGTAGCGCAAATCGATNAGATGNCGCGCTATCCAATCTGACTTTTCCGGATCGTCTGTCTGNTAATCGCCCNATGCACCATAGAAAGCCATATTCAACTCCTGATTGGTTGGTTTCGTTTAGTCTANGTTCTCCGGGNCATAATCCGGCAATTTGTCTATTCTNACTCTCACNGATTTATCCACATTCGCCCCTTTACCNATCGTGCGCGGTTCGCAAAACGGNAGGTAAAANCCCANNTTNGATTTCCGCTTNATCCAATCCNGATGGNNTTTGCGTTTTGGGATATACTCCAGCAAGCGCCAGGCATGGTTCATNGAGATATGAAGCTTCGCCAGTGGGTCGGCAGGGGAATAATTACGCGTGCTGTTTTTTGGGTTTTGACCCAAGACCAAACGCTTGACCATGGTTTCTCTGAACGTCAGGCCATTTTTGCGGCTTTCATCGACCATCCATTTTAGTGGGATTTTCGCGAGTCCGCTTTCTGTCTCCTTATAGCCACCGCCAATGTCGGAATGTACGCCTGCAAACCAAACTTGTTTGATGTCCTGTGCATCGGCTTTTTCATCTGAAACAAATGGGGTGGCTTTGAATAATTGTGGCTCCNNCCATCGTGNTATCCNAAACATTCGCCTGCGNTCATCGATTGCNATGGCTTGGCGGAATANNTGTACNCTGGGATTTTCATGGACAAATGGNAAATCTTCNAACGCTGGCAAATACCATCTNTCGGGTCGCGGAATAATTACNGATCCNACCGTGTCCCAGCAGCCCATGAANTTNATCGTTGGGCGATGGGTGTCGAGCACCTCGTTTACNCGANACGCAATGCNGAAATCGTCCTTGTTATTGGCTTGCTTNTAGGCGGTGAGGGCGTANGANCTNAAATGCTCCTGCTCTTTATGCAGCAGTCCTACCAAGTTTATAAAACCGGCGAGAATNCGNACNGTGTATGCACCGCGGCTAAATCCGAGGAGATATATATGGTCGCCTTTTTGATAATGGCGAATTAAAAACCGGTATGCGCCGAGAATGTTGTCGTCCAGCCCGTAGCCTGTTAGCAGTCCAAAAACACCTTTTGCTTTGTTTTTAAATGCTGNCCAAGCGCCGCTATCGCTGATTGTGCCAACACCAGGATCATAATAGGCGATCTGTGTTTTATCCTTTTTCAACAAACGGTAGTATTTGAGAACGTTGGATTGATTTTCCTTAATTTCATTCCCCGTGCCGTCACAGCAAATAATCAAATTACGTGGCATAGGTCATTCCCCAATATTTAAAGGCANNAATTAACATTAACNCAAATATTGNNTTGTGCAAATATTGAGTTTNTATTTGTAAAAANNTGATNGTTTNTGTTNCNGNNGATTTATATAACGGAACTCAATGTTGAGTGTNCNGTTCTAANGTAAGTTAGTATTGAGATTGNTGGCGGTTCGGCACTGCATGTTTGACGCGGNAACCCTGNTGGTGATGTTTGTTGGGNGCNGGNGTTTANATTTCNTCGCCTGAATNTTNNTTTTTTNGATAAGNTCGTTCACGCTGCTTAGTTTTGGCGGCATCGCTAATTTGTCCGTATAGCGGTGTTTGAATTTTGCTATCAATTTCCGGATGTTGCTGGATATTTGTGTCGTTTTGGGTGTGCTGCTGCGAGTTGTTTTTGATGATCGGATGCATACATCAGACGCCTGATTTTGAAGGATTTGGAATCTCTTTCAGGATAAATTGCCCGATCACAGATATGTGATAATTTGTTTCAGTCGCATATTTGTGTTTTTCGGAGCTTGCTTGCCATCAAAATGCGCGTGGAATTTCTAGTAATCCGCATCGCGTGCGCCAATAGATTTGCGCGCCGACCGCTCGGCGTTGTTAGACGAAAGACTAATCTCAATTCGTCGTGGTAATTAAACAACATTCCGATTTGAATACCGTCTCCCAGCCACGAAACATTTCCTCTCTGCAATAAAAACACTAATCATGCAGTAGTTTAACTTTGAGATGGGAAGATGTTCTGCAAGATATCCATAGTATTGGTTAGGATTGTCTGCGTTGTACCGAGAGCTGTATTACTCCGTTGATCTTGCGCCGAAAAATTATTTAACATTTATTAACCAGCAGAACCTAACCTTACGTAAGGTAACTTGATTTCACGTAAATCAAAGGCATGACGCCACATTCCCCATTCGCTAATTAGGCGACATGAATAATGCAGTATTTGGTAAAAATCGCTTCGCATCAAACTGGTGCTTCCGACCTTATAAAAATATTGCGCTATCATTGTACTATTGCAAAATGCAGGATTTCGACGGCCTAACATTTTACAAAATTACAGTAAATCCACACAACCAAAATACCTTTGGCGATCACACACTTACGCTGAGATTGAAGTCTGTTGGGTTAGTATATCTTGGACGGTTAGTTTAATAAATAAATATTGTCAAACGGTATTCCAACTAAAATTGAGAGTACTATGAACTTCACCAACTTGAAAACAAAGACCAAAATATTAATAGGAATCAGTGCCCCATTGTCATTATTAGTTGTGCTGGGCGGCACCAGTCTGTTGAGCATTGATAAAATTGTCAGCAGTAATGAATCCGTCGGGCATACCTATAATGTGTTGGAAAATGCAGCAGCCATCGTCGGCTCTGCCGTTGATATGGAAACCGGCATGCGTGGCTATTTGCTTTCGGGTAAGGAGGGGTTCCTCACGCCTTACAAAAGTGGAGAAAAAGCCACTTATAAGGGGATCGATGAGCTTAGTATCATTGTCAACGACAACCCTGCACAGGTTGCGCGATTGGCGGAAGTGAAAAAAGTTCTTAAGGATTGGCAAAAAGACGTCACCGAGCCAACCATTGATTTGCGCCGTAAGATTGGTGATGCAGAGACTATGAATGATCTATCTGCGTTGGTCAGAGAAGCGCGCGGTAAGGTGTATTTCGATAAATTTCGTGAGCAGATCAAGCTCTTTGATAGTAGGGAAAGAAAGCTTCTGGTTGAAAGAAGCGAACAATACCAAACCGCAGAACACGAAGTAGCTGTAGATCTGAAATATATCAGCAAGGCTGCTAATGAACTGAACCACACCAATAAGGTCCTAACTGCGGNAAACCTACTAATGTCTCATGCATTGAATATGGAAGCCGGTTTTCGCGGCTATCTGCTCGCAGGAGAGGATGAGTTTCTTGATCCGTATAAATCAGGGAGCACCGATTTTTTAACCAAAGTTAAGTCATTGGAGTTTTTCGTTAGTGATGAGCCTCTACAGGTTGAACGTCTTAAAGGTGCAGAGCAGTTAATGTCAGATTGGCAGAAGCNGGTGGCTGAACCTGGAATTGCTCTCCGGAAAAGGGTCAATTCTGGCCAAGCCCAGTTGCAGGACATCGAAACACTGGTTGGCCGAAAACAAGGTGAGAAATACTTCCATGAATTTCATGTGCTAATGGCTGAATTTGCGGAAGTTGAAACCGACCTTTTGAAAGAACGAGAGAAACACTCTCGTGATGCTGAAGTCNGGGTGGAAAAACACCTGACAATAATGAATGAGAATGAACAANAGGTGGAGCACACCTACAAAGTATTGGGCGTTGCCAATGATATTCTCGGTGCTGCGGTGGACATGGAAACCGGCATGCGCGGATATTTGCTGGCCGGTGAAGATGCATTTCTAGCGCCATACACCGCAGGCGTGGCAACTTTCGCCTCCAAAGTAGCATCGCTAAGCAAAACAGTGTCCGATAATCCGGCACAGGTAAAACTGCTTGGGGAAATCCNGAATACAGTNGATGAATGGCGAGGAAAGGTCGTTGAACCAACTCTGGACCTTCGTCGAAATATTGGCGATGCCAAAACCATGGACGACATGGCCGATTTGATCGGGGAAGCACGCGGCAAGAAATACTTTGACCACTTTCGCGAGATCATGACGAAGTTCCAATCTGTGGAACAGAATCTGATGGTCCAGCGTTCTAATGCAAACACCAACACCGTGAGTTTCACCAATACGATCATTATAGCATGTGTCATTGGTGCGCTCCTTCTTGGTGGCGGTATTGCCTGGTTTGTCGGCAATAGTATCGCCAACCCACTAACTAGAATGACCAATGCAATGCGCAGGCTTGCTAATGGTGAAAATGAAACTGAAGTGGCTGGTATTGATCGCGGCGATGAGATTGGCGAGATGGCAGGCGCTGTTCAGGTGTTTAAGGAAAATGCAATTCGCAACCTGGAAATGGAAGCTCAAACAATTGAGGAAAAGAAACTCAGCGACCAACGCGAATTGNTAGCGCGGGANCAGGCGATCGAATCCGANCGCAAAATGGTTGATGACGTGTTTGGCAAAGCGATGTCAGCATTGGCTGCNAAAAATCTGGAATACAAGATTACNGAAGATTTGCCACCTGCATATCACAACCTAAGGGATAGCTATCATGAGGCAGTGGACGAGCTTGCATCAACCATCGGTCAGATCAGAGCTGCTTCTGCTGAAATTCTAAGCGGGTCAGGTGAAATCCACCAGTCTGCGAATGATCTNTCCTCGCGNTCCGAACAACAAGCGGCAGCAGTGGAAGAAACGGCAGCAGCTCTGGAAGAAACCACAACCGCTTTGAATACCTCTGCCGAAAGAGCAGTGGATGCAGGCAAATTGGTTTCAACCACAACCACTAATGCGGAGCAATCTGGCGAAATTGTTCGAAAGGCAATTGTTGCCATGAGGGAAATCGAAAAATCCTCGGAAGAAATCGCTAATATCATCGGTGTAATTGATGACATTGCTTTCCAGACCAACCTTCTTGCGCTTAATGCTGGCGTTGAAGCGGCTCGGGCTGGNGATTCTGGAAGAGGGTTTGCNGTTGTTGCCCAGGAAGTTCGCGAGCTTGCTCAGCGTTCTGCTAGTGCGGCTAAGGAAATCAAACAGCTGATTACAACTTCTGGTGATGAAGTGAAGGCCGGCGCCGAACTC
The DNA here is from genome assembly GCA_016764155.1 of Rhizobiaceae bacterium. Lineage (GTDB taxonomy): Bacteria > Pseudomonadota > Alphaproteobacteria > Rhizobiales > Rhizobiaceae. Next base: position 3,838 of record JAESSK010000066.1, on the reverse strand, counting down.
GTCGACCAAACGGGTGCGGCGCTTGAAACGATTGTTTCTGAAGTTGCTGAAATCAATTCGCATGTAACTGCNATTGTTACGGCGGCGAATGAGCANTCTGTTGGGCTTCGTGAGATCAATGAATCGGTCAACAGTATTGATCAGGGTACACAGCAAAATGCTGCGGTGGCTGAGCAGACTACGGCTGCGAGTTTTGAACTTAANAAGCAGGTCAACAGTATTGACGATATGCTGAAGGAGTTCAGTACCGGGAAAGAAACAACCAAAAAGCGTGTTGAGTTGGCCCCTAGTAAACCTCTCCAGGTAGCTGGAAATCAGAGCACACCACAACCATCACCGGCGCGTGCTTTGAAACAAAAAGTCGCTCAATCTATTAATAGGTCAGCGGTTGCCGTTAAAGAAGACCCTTGGCAGGANTATTGATCCNTGGCCAAANTTNACACAACAAANATAGTNAAAACGGNCTGTTGGATCAGGGATGAATTGTCGGCACAATTTCAATCGCTGATGGGTGAACCAACGCTAAAAGTGAAACATATTCCGGAATTGGAAAGGCACATCACGANAGTGATGATGNCTTCCCCGGTCAACTTAAAGGAGGGCTGGTAGGATGGCGAGCAAGGAAGACAATGTGGAAAAATTTGTAAAGTTCCGGATCGGTAAGCAAGAGTTTTGTGTGGAGATGGAGGCAACGCGCGAGCTTCGAAGTTGGGCTCCAACCACCGCACTGCCAAATGCCAATGAATATGTGATTGGCATCATAAACTTGCGTGGAAATATTTTGCCGATCGTCAATTTGGCAACCCGGCTCGGGTTGCCAGCAAGTGCTCAAAGTGATCGCCATGTGGTCATCGTGGTGCAAAATCAGAACGAACAGTTTGGGATATTGGTAGACGCTGTGTCTGATATTATCAGCGTTGGCCCTGACGACATACGTCCGGTTCCGGAAGTGACGCCGGAAGGTGCGGAAGAACTGTTCAAACAGGTAATTGTGCAGGAAGAAAGCATCATATGCCAAATTCTGCTCGACCGGCTTCTGCCAGAGATGGACGAATGCGCAGCATGAGCTGAGGCTGAATTAATATGAACTTTGCCGGATTTAAAGGAGTGATATAGTTCCCATTGCTCTTAGTGGTCCGGCAAAATTGAACGTCGGCGGCTTGGGAGTCGCCGACGTTCGCATGACAGGTTGTGACATTCTGAAATGTCCGCTGTTAGTATTGGTAGGTTGCCGATTTGCATGCTTGGCATGGCCCGGCCGTTTGGGAATTTTCTCGGTGCCCTTGAGCTGCAATTTAATATATTCACGCGCCAATTTATCAAAACGCTCGTCAGCTGTTAGCGATTGGCTTTCGACGAAAGCTGAGGTTTCCAGATATTTGCTCTCGGCCCTTCACAAGGTTTAGCGCGGCGAAATCGCTCTTGCTGGTTAACGGCATACCAGATGTCTTGAGGTCGAGATGTCGGGCACATAACGCAAGGTATTGGTTGAAAGCAAACCCTTATAGGGTTGTCATGGCCTTTGTTTGGCCGCGGGCTTCATTTGATACTACTGCTGCCACTCTTGTCGTGCTTTGTAGTGGTCTTGCTCTATACTCCTTCAATAAAGGCCCTCAACTTAATAGCAAATAATAGGCTACCAGATTTGCTTAAATGATCAATATCTTTATATAAGTACGAAAACTTGTCAGAGAAGCCATTACATCTTACGTCATCACAAAATGTAGACGTAGGGTCAAATAGCTTAACGTTTGGAAAATCTTTAATTATATTTCTGACTAAATTTTTATATCTAACTGATCGCTGATTGTAGTCTGATCTACTTACATAACAATCTTTTGTTAGTATTCTCGGTCCCATGCTTACAGAATCCGTTAATTCAAATAGAGGTGTTAATATCCTCTTTGAGGGGCGCTTTTGACATCCTCTGTCAATTCCAAGCTCTGGTACGTCAATCGTAAACAGCACTCTCGAGTTTGTTAAATCACTTAATTCCTTTAGCGTGTTACGCATACCGACTTCATAAATTGTCCATCTGTCTGTGATATTTCTATCCGTTATTAGTTCGACACCTAACCCTTTGACCCGATCTTTACCTTTACCCTTGAAGGGGGTCCCTTGTAGATATACAGGCCCCATGCTGGACAAAATAATGATTGCCTTTGGATCAGTTTTTTGAATCTCATTCAAAAAGTGGTTCATCGTTTTTGAACAAGTACCTTTTTGAGATCGGAAATCGTACCGATCCACATCCCTAAAAGGTATGCATCCGGCACTTGTGAAATTAGTGACTTTACCTGTTGTAATCTGCTCCAACCCATAAATTAAATGACTACCGTGAGAGTCTCCAAGAACGATCACATCTTCATCAAATAGTGGTTCAATGGATAGTTCGACCTGTTTGGTTTCATCTATCCTAAACCCGTTGCTTTGATGTCCACTGAAGCCCGCCGCCATTAATAGTGATGATGCAATTAGTGAAAATTGAAATATTTTTGTTCTGGAAACCAGACCCCGTGAGCGGAAGGGTTGTTCGACATACCTCCAACTTAAAAAAGCAAGAACAAGCGAAGTCGCAGCAAGAAGCAACATCAGCCATTGATCAGGCTCGTGGATGCTGCGTATTCGTGCAAATGCGAACAGGGGTTGGTGCCACAAATATGCACTGTAACTTATCAGGCCAATTCCAACAAAGCCCCGCATTGATAACAGTTGTGCAACCCATGTAGCTTTTGATCCAAACATGATAATAAAAGTGGTGCCAACGACTGGTGCCAGAGCATAAATCGATGGGAAAGGCGTGCTTTCATCATAGTAAAATATTGCAAAAATGATAAGCGTCAAGCCGAGCGCAGACAGCAAATTGTTTGACCTTTGCGGCTGTCCAAACTGAATGAATGCACAGATTGAGCCTGCTAATAATTCCCACATACGAAATGGTGCAAGGTAGAAGTTTGCTGTGGGGAAATTTCTCCAGCCCCATTCGCTCAGCAACAGGCTTGCAATGGTAATAGTGACGATGCTGTAAAATATAGATTTGCGCCCAAATCTCCAAAATGCGAAAAGAAAAATTGGAAAAATTATGTAGTACTGTTCTTCAACAGCCAAACTCCATGTGTGTAACAATGGGTAGGTTTCTGCTGCCGGGGAGAAATATCCCGTTTTTAACCAAAGCAATATGTTGTTTGAAAAGAGAGTCGTTGAAATAATTGACTGCGAAAAACTCTTAAACTGGGCAGGAATCATCCATTCCCAAGCAAATGGGATACAGCATAATATTACGAAGAACAGTGCAGGCAATATGCGTCTCGCCCGACGCTCGTAAAAGCGTAAGATCGAAAATTTCCCTTGCTCAAGTTCGTGAATAATTATGCTGGTAATAAGGTAGCCGGATATGACAAAAAAGATATCGACACCGACATACCCACCACTGAAGAAGGTAAAACCTGCGTGGAAAAGAATGACCGGAATGACTGCAACGGCGCGAAGTCCGTCAATTTCACGTCTGTAATTCATAATACATCTGAGAGAATTGAATAGTTAGAATGGCTCTATTGTCTTATATAAAGTTGAACGATTAGCTCCAAACGATTTTGCCACCGGTATCTTACCTAAACCTTGTGGTGACGATATTACCTGAAGAGCAATTGCTCAACGATATATGCAAAGCAGTTGGCCTATTGGTGGGGAATAACCTGCAGATCCGAGCATCATTACGCAAGAGCTGCTGGAGTAGAAATGATTTAATTCAGGTGTTTTCAAGTTCGATGGGTAATCCCCCCGAAAAACAGTTGGGTTTATAAGTAGAATTTTCTCATAATAATTACTCAGGAGATTT
>JAESSK010000065.1 GCA_016764155.1 Rhizobiaceae bacterium | reverse complement strand
GGCGTGCAGCGCCGACAGCTTCTTGCGCATTGTTACCCGCAGTTCTGCATCAAGATTTGAAAGGGGCTCGTCAAACAAAAATGCCTTGGGGTCGCGGACGATTGCACGGCCAATCGCAACACGCTGACGCTGACCGCCTGAAAGGGCGGCAGGTTTTCTGTTCAGCAATTCGCCAATTTGCAAAATTTCAGCTGTACGTAAAACACGTTCTTCAATTTCAGCTTTTGGCACTTTTTGGTTTTTCAATCCAAAGGAAAGGTTTCCCCGCACAGACATTTGGGGATAGAGCGCATAAGACTGGAACACCATGCCAATGCCGCGGTCTTTTGGCTCTGCCCACGTTACGTTTTTGCCATTTATGAAAATCTGCCCGCCGGAAACATCAAGAAGCCCCGCAATACAATTGAGCAATGTGGATTTACCGCAACCAGACGGCCCCAACAAAACCAGAAATTCGCCCTCATCGATATCGATGTTTAGCTTTTTGAGAACTTCCACTGTCCCGAACGAGAGGGACAGGTCTTTAATTTCGATCGATTTCACTTGATCAACCTTTCACAGCGCCAGCGGCAATGCCGCGTACAAAGAGTTTTCCAGAAACAAAATAAATAACCAAGGGCACGAGGCCCGTCAGAATAGTTGCCGCCATATTGACGTTGTATTCTTTGACGCCCTGAACCGAGTTCACGATATTATTCAACTGAACGGTCATCGGGTAATCTGCGGGTTTGGTGTAGATGACGCCAAACAGGAAGTCATTCCAGATACCCGTCACTTGCAGGATCATTGCCACCACAAAGATCGGCAGGGACATCGGAACCATAATTTTGAAGAACACCCCCCAAAAGCCCGCACCATCCACCCGCGCTGCCTTGAATAATTCTTCAGGCAGAGAGGTGAAATAATTGCGGAACAACAAGGTCAGGATAGGCATCCCGAAAATCGTATGCACCATAACCAGACCCCAGATATTTCCATAAAGGCCAAGTTCGCGCAAAATGATCACGATAGGATAAATCATCACCTGATAGGGAATGAAGGCGCCAAAGATCAGGATAGTGAAGAAGATATCAGCACCCTTAAACCGCCAGTTAGCCAGCGCATACCCATTGACNGAAGCAACCACGATGGAAATNNNNACAGAAGGNACAAGAATTTTAACCGAGTTGAAAAAACCGCGGCTNAGCCCGTCACAGTTTAGCCCGGTACACGCTTCGGACCACGCTTTGACCCAGGGTTGAAACGTAATTTCCACCGGTGGAGCAAAAATATTACCCATGCGAATTTCCGGCATGCCTTTTAACGATGTCACCACCATCACGTAGAGAGGAAGCATATAATAGATCGCGAACACGATCAAAGTTCCGTAAAGCATGATGTTGCGGGAGGAAATCGACTTCTTCGGTTTCGGGCCGNTCGGGCCTGTGAAATCTGTCGCCATATCAATATCAGCCACGTTGTTTTCTCTCCCCAAATTCGAGATATGCCCAAGGGATCANGATAATCAGCACCGTAAGCAGCATAATCGTTGAAGCTGCAAAACCTTGCCCGAGATTTTGATTTTGGAACATATAGTCATAGACGTATTTTGCCGGAACTTCGGACGAAATGCCCGGTCCACCATTGGTTTGGGCGACCACCAGATCGTAAACCCGCACAATACCCGAGGCAATCAGGACCAGAGCNGTAACAAATACCGGGCGCATCATGGGGATAATCACCACAATATAGGTCTTCCAAAGCGGAATGCCGTCAATGCGCGTNGCCTTCCAGATATCNTCNTCAATGCCNCGAAGGCCGGCCAGCATCAAAGCCATGATNAACCCNGTGCCCTGCCAGATACCGGCAATCAGAACGCCGAATATNACATATTCATTGCTTTGCAGCGGCGCAAAAGTGAAGGTCAGNTANCCCGCTTCACGAACCACATGCTGAATGCCGTATTCCGGGTTCAACACCCATTGCCACACCAGCCCGGTCACAATGAAGGAGAGGGCGAAGGGATAAAGGAAGATCGTGCGGAACGTGTTTTCAAAACGAATTTTACGATCCAGCATTGCCGCCAGAAGAAAGCCGATGACAAGGGATAAAATCAGCGAACAAACCCCATAGATAAAAATATTTTCTATGGAAATATTCCAGCGGTTTGAATCAAACAGCCTGTCATACTGCTTCATGCCAACCCAGTTGAGCTTAGGCAGCAGTTTTGAATTGGTAAAAGAATGGGTAACTGTCCAGACNGTACAGCCTACGAATATCACAAGTGCTGTCAAAACCATCGGAATGGAGGCAATTTTTGCACTCATATTCCGGAATAGCTGGGTGGGACGTTTATCTGTATTCATGNCCCCTCCAACTGGAACCTGAACGAGNGCATGCGCCCTACCTTAATAGGTGATTTCATAATTATGGGATGCAAAAAATAGGGCCACCGGAATGTTCCGATGACCCTAATTTCGTTTTTAGTCAGCGTCTGCGATGATAGCCGCATAACGTTTTTGTGCATCTGCCGGAGTGATCTTNGGATCATTCCANAANTCAACCATAAGGTCATTGATTTGACCGGTTGTATCAGCAGTAAGTGCCTGGTTGCCATCTGGCAAAATGTTGCCGGAAGCAAGGATTTTAAGGCCCTTTTTCATGCAATCATTGGCNGCAGAAAGATCAACATCACCACGAACGGGCAAAGATCCTTTCTTCAGGTTAAAGTCGACCTGCACTTGTTTGGTAAGCATCATGGATGCCATTTTTAGCTGTGCTTTGGTGATTTCAGGGTCTTTATTATTCGGGAAGTAGAATGCATCCCCACCCGTTGAAATAACTTCCTGAATGCCAAGGCCTGGAAGGCAGGAATAATCAACACCAGCAACCTGACCGGCTACCTGGAATTCACCCTGTGCCCAATCGCCCATGATCTGTCCGCCGGCTTTACCGGTGATAACCATATTGGTTGCCTGGTTCCAATCCTGAACCGTAGAGCCTTTAGATAATGAACGAGCAGAACCAAATGCTTCAAAAACGCGAGCCATTTCTGGACCAGCAGCAGCAGCACTGTCTTTATCGACGTGAATTTTTGTCCAAAGCTCAGTTCCGCCGAGGCCAACGGTTAAAACACCGAACGCACCGGAAGTTTGCCAGGCTTGTTGACCCATCGCTAGGGGAACAATACCTACTTTTTCGAGGGCAGGGGCTGCAGAAACAAACTCATCCCAGTTTGTAGGAACAGCAACGCCTGCATCTTTATAGGCTTTATGGCTTAGCCAAATCCACTGCCATGAGTGAATGTTGACAGGCACGCAATATATTTTGCCATCAACGGTACAGCTATCCAAAAGAGAAACCGGATGCACAATATCGCGCCAGCCTTCTTTTGTAGCAAGTTCTGTCAGATCAAGCATCAGGCCCGCTTCAACCAGTTCCTCAGCCTGACGACCGTGGTTAAGTTGTGTTGCTCCCATCGGCTCACCACCGATGATACGGCTGATAATGATCGGGCGGGCAACGCCGCCAGAACCGGCAATTGCGCCATCAACCCACTTGTCGCCACCAAGGGCATTGAATGAATCAGCAAATACTTTCACTGCGGCAGCCTCGCCACCAGAAGTCCACCAATGGGTGACTTCAATGTCAGCGGCAATTGCTGGTGCGGAAATTGATGCTGCCAATACAGCAGCCAAAAGTTTTAATCTCATGTTGGTATCCTCCCAATCTAAAACGTTACAGGAGTTAGCCTAGTTCAGCTATTTCGTAAAATCAACTGGGTTGTATTTATTTTCACGGAGGCAACACTTAATCCAAAAGATAATTATGAATTATATTCTGAGGATATCTATATAACTAATTGAAATATATATGTATATTGTAAAATTATTTCAGGCTTTGTGGTGTCTTATACGTTTGTGATTTGGTGGAAAACCACGTCCATCTAATACGATATGATAAGACGAGTGGGCTTACTGTAACGTTTCAGTAATCTCTTTCATATCACGTTTAAATGTGCGAGGGTCGCGAAATATAGCAATTCTTAACCTACGTGAAATACCAGTTATTTGATGGCAAACGGATCAAAAAAAGAAACTAAATCAAGGCTTAGGCCAGCGGCGTCGCAAGGCAAGCGGCCGACGCTAAAAGACATCGCCTATATGACTGGTCTAGGGGTAACGACGGTATCGCGTGCATTAAACGATGCGCCTGATATTGGTCAGGGAACAAAAGAGCGTGTGCGCCTTGTGGCAACCCAGATTGGTTATCGACCGAACCGGGCAGGGGTAAGGTTGCGCACCGGCAAAACCAACGTCATATGTTTGATTCTTAATACCGAAGAAGATGTGATGGGTTTGACCGCACCCTTGGTCAGCGGTATCTCGGAAATTGTCGGCAACACATCTTATCATCTGGTTATGACGCCCTACGGCATTAATCAGGATCCATTGGAGCCGGTTAAGTATGTGGTGGAAACCGGAGCCGCCGATGGCATAATCTTGTCAAGAACCGAGCCTGATGATGTGCGCGTCCGGTATTTGATTGAAAATGGCGTTCCTTTTGTTACTCACGGACGCACCGAATTGGATTTGCCGCACGCCTTTCATGATTTCGACAATGAGCGATATACCAGCACGGCTGTCGGCCTGTTGAAGGAGAAGGGGCGAAAAAGAGTGGCATTGGTAGCGCCACCCGGCAATTTCACCTTCTCAAAGCATATGAAAAGTGGATTTTATGCTGGGTTGGAGAATCACGGCCTGATGGAGATCGCCGTTCGCAATGTCACAACTGATTCTCCCTTTCCCGAAATACAAGCAGAGATGGAACGGCTGATGGATACCAGCCGCGATGTAAATGCGCGACCTGATGGCATAATTTGCGGCAGTTCAGACGTGGCCATCGCCGCTGTCGCTGCGATTGAGAAAATGGGCTTAGTGCTGGGTGAGGATGTGGATGTGGTCGCAAAGGATTCCCTCGGCCTGTTGGTGAAGCTACGCCCTAACATCATCATCATTCCTGAAAACTTCCGCATCGCCGGCAGAGATCTCGCCAGCATATTGCTGGCCTTGATCAATGGCGAGAGCCCGCAAGATCACCAAAATACCTATTTCCCGGAATAGGTGATTCTTCTGCCATCTAAGACCGGAATAGGTGATTCTTCTGCCATCTAAGAAATGAGTGATTCTACCGCCATCTAAAATCTATCTAAGATCAAAGCAGCGAAGAGCTGCCGGGCGCTAAGCTAGCACCGCGCCTTCGCAGGTCCGAATGCGTCATGTCGAAGA
>JAESSK010000064.1 GCA_016764155.1 Rhizobiaceae bacterium | reverse complement strand
AATGGGTTCGCGATTCCACCGGCATCGTCACTGCTAAATTGCTGGCCGAAAAAGACAATCCGCAGGCCGATGTGATCTGGGGACTGGCTGGCACTTCACTGCTCTTGATGAAGAGTGAGGCATGCTTGAAGCCTATGCTCCGGTAGGGCTTGATAAGCTTGATAAAAAATTCGTCGATTCATCAAATCCGCCAAGCTGGGTGGGTATGGATGCCTGGGTGGCCGCGGTTTGTTTCAACACTGTGGAAGCTAAAAAACTTGGTTTGACCCAACCCAAGAGCTGGAAAGATCTGCTTGACCCAATGTACAAAGGTCACGTGATCATGCCGAACCCGAATTCATCGGGCACCGGCTTTTTGGACGTTTCCAGCTGGATACAAATGTTTGGCGAAGAAGGCGCATGGAAGTTCATGGATGGCCTGCACGCCAATATTGCACGCTACACCCATTCCGGTTCTGCACCATGCAAATTGGCAGCGTCTGGAGAAATTCCGATTGGCGTTTCATTTGCATTCCGCGGTGCTAAATCGAAAGCCAAAGGTGCTCCGATTGAAATCATCGTGCCTGAAGAAGGTGTTGGTTGGGGAATGGAAGCAACGGCAATTGTTGCCGGTACAGACAATTTGGCCGACGCCAAGAAGCTGGTTGACTGGTCTGTGACCAAGAAAGCCAACGAGATGTACAATGCGGGTTATGCGGTTGTCGCTTATCCGGGCGTTGCAAAACCAGTTGAACATTTCCCGGCAAATCTGCTGGAAAAAATGATCGATAATGATTTTGAAGCTGCTGCCAATAATCGCAAAAAGATACTTGCCGAATGGCAGAAGCGCTATGATGGCAAGTCCGACCCAAAAGGCTAGCCACAAACATTCAAATTAGAAAAGGGGCACTTGTTTGCCCCTTTTTGATATCGAATAATCTATAAAAAATTGGGTGACGGGGAAATGGGCGAGAAAACAGACCGCAAACAATCGTTCTTGCAGGTGCGAAACCTAACGAAAATGTTTGGCTCATTTACAGCACTCAAGGATATATCTCTTGACGTTGCCGAGAAGGAATTCATTTGCTTTTTAGGGCCATCGGGCTGCGGTAAAACAACCTTTTTGCGGGCCATTGCCGGTCTGGATATCCAAACCGCGGGCACCATCAAGCAGGCAGGCAAGGACATCTCCAGCCTGCCACCGGCGGAACGCGATTTTGGAATTGTGTTTCAATCTTATGCATTGTTTCCCAACCTCACTGTGAACCGCAATGTTGCTTACGGGCTTGAAAATGCAGGGGATAGAAAAGGTGCCATCGACGCACGGGTTAGCGAACTTTTAGAGCTGGTCGGCTTGCCTGATCAGGGCGATAAATATCCAGCCCAATTATCAGGTGGCCAACAACAGCGTATCGCACTTGCTCGGGCGCTTGCTACCTCACCCGGTCTGTTGTTGCTGGATGAACCCCTATCAGCGTTGGACGCACGGGTGCGCACCCATTTGCGCCGCGAGATCAAAGCCCTGCAAAGTGAGCTAGGTATCACCACCATTATGGTCACCCATGATCAGGAAGAGGCGCTGACCATGGCCGATAAGATCGTGGTGATGAACCATGGCACCATTGAACAAGTGGGAACGCCGCTGGAAATTTACCGCGAACCGGCAACCTTATTTGTTGCTGATTTTGTGGGCGAGATGAACCAGATACCTGCCGTCTCGGGCGCGAAAGACGATGTGAATATTGGNAATATCTCGCTTCGTTGTGCTCTTCANGGTGCAAAGGANGGGAAGGCNGGGACGCTTACCATCCGCCCGGAAGATATTGTGCCGGTGAAGAAAACTGCNGCGACAAAANCAAAAAACATCATGGATGTGACTATTTCAGAAATGGAATTTCTCGGCTCATTCTGGCGCGCCACACTGGCCAGCAAAAAACTGGATAATGTTTCGCTCATCGGTGATTTTTCAGCCAATGCAGCACGCCGATTATCGCTTNTTAAGGGAGCCGCCATAAAAATTGANNTGCCTAAGGACGCCCTTCGTTTTTATGAAGATGGTGCTTAGAGATGGCTGATCCAGCAGANCTCACCGNTCCCAAAATCATNCCGAAGGTCGGGCGTGANGANTGGATCATGCGGGCGTTTATTTTGATAATCGGGCTTTATCTTGTCGTCACTTTGGCCCTTCCGCTTTATGCGATGCTTTCCAAATCATTCAACACCTATGCCTTTGATCTGACCCGCTTTGAAATTCAGATCGATAAGGGCGATGGCTGGAGCAAAACGATCACGCCAAAAACGCTCAATGAGGCGACCGGGACATATAAGCCTGAGGATTTAAAAACCTCATCCGATGGCCGATTATCGGTCGTCAGCATGATTGAGGGGTTTAGTTTTCGCTCAAAAACGCTCTATCGAATGCGCAATAGCGGTTCAGATGGCGCCTTCCTTTCTGGCAGTGATCGCATCACGGACAGCGAATGGCATCAATATACCAGCAATGAATTTCGCCGTGTGACGCTGAAACCCGTCAGAGCGACGGGGCTGGATAATTTTGTTCAATACTTTTCCAATCCGTCCTTATTTAATTCGATTTTCAATTCGCTGTTCATTGCGATCACCACAACGNTCATTACGATCACNCTGGCCTTCACCTTTGCCTATGCNCTGGCNCGAAGCCGAATGCGTTATAANGGTCTGTTTCGGGTCATCGCNATGGCGCCNATTCTGGTGCCTTCGCTGCTNCCCGGTATCGCGCTGGTTTATCTCTTTGGCAGGCAGGGCATGTTNCATGATTTNATGGGGGACCAATCGATTTATGGCCCCATCGGNATNATTGCCGGATCGGTGTTTTTCACCTTTCCCCATGCGATGATTATCATTCAAACNGCNCTTTCNATNTCCGATGCCAGGCTTTATGAAGCCTCCGATGTGCTGGGGGCGAGCAAGACCAAAACCTTTTTTACCGTCACCCTTCCTGGCGCGCGATACGGCCTGATATCGGCAAGTTTTGTGGTTTTCAATCTGGTGATCACAGATTTTGGCCTGCCCAAGGTGATTGGCGGCCAGTTCAATGTGCTGGCGGTGGATATTTATAAGCAGGTGATTGGTCAGCAGAATTTTGAGATGGGGGCGGTTGTCTCGGTGGTGCTTTTAATACCCGCTTTGCTGGCATTCTCGATTGACCGGATCATGCAGAAGAGGCAAGTGGCATTGCTCTCATCGCGCTCCGTTCCCTATGAGCCGAAGGTGAATAAACGCTTCGACAGGATCATGTTCTCTTATACTTTATTGGTCGGCGGAATGATCGTCGGGACGTTGGCGGTTTGCCAATATGCGGCGCTGATCAAATTCTGGCCTTACGATCTCACTTTGTCGCTTACGAACTATGATTTCGATGTAATGGATGGCGGCGGTTGGGGCTCGTTTTATAATTCCATCAAGCTTGCGATCATGGTGGCAATCATCGGCACTGTGGTGGTTTTCACCGGGGCCTATATGGTTGAAAAAGCACCCGGCTTCGGGCTTGGACGCGGCATATTCCAGTTCTTGGCAATGCTCCCGATGGCCATTCCCGGCATGGTGCTGGGCCTTGCCTATATCTTCTTTTTCAATAACCCGGACAATCCGTTCAACTTCATCTACGGCACTTTGACTATTTTGGTGGTTTGTACGGTGACCCATTTTTATACGGTCTCACACCTCACGGCACTCACGGCGCTCAAGCAGATGGATAAAGAGTTTGAATCGGTTTCAGCGTCTCTCAAGCAACCGTTTTACAAACTGTTCTCGCGGGTCACTGTGCCCGTCTGCCTGCCAGCAATTTTGGATATTTCGATCTATCTGTTCGTCAACGCGATGACCACGGTCTCCGCTTTGATCTTCATCTATAGCCCGGATACGACGCTCGCATCGGTTGCCATGCTCAACATGGATGATGCGGGCGATATTGCGCCCGCAGCTGCCATGGGCATGATGATCTTTTACGCCAATTCACTGGCCCGCCT
>JAESSK010000063.1 GCA_016764155.1 Rhizobiaceae bacterium | reverse complement strand
TTTCAGCCAAGTAACCTTGTCCGCGCACGCCGTCACGGTTTCCGCTCACGCATGGCAACCAAAGGTGGACGCAGAGTAATTGCTCGCCGTCGTGCCCATGGTCGTAAAAAACTTTCAGCTTAATTCGCGAAAGACTGTTGAGCTGGTTACTTTAAAAAAACGCAGCCAATTCGTCGCGATGAAATCAGGCGTGCGCATTCATGCGCGCGCTTTTGTTTTGCAGGCTCGTCAACGGCAAGCTGGTGAGACAAAGGAAAATCTGGCCCGGTTTGGCTTTACGGTCACAAAGCGGGTCGGCAATTCTGTGGTCAGAAACAGAATTAAACGCAGACTTCGTGCTGTTGTGGGGCAGTGCTGTAAAGATCACGCTAACGCTGATTGTGATTACGTCTTGATCGGCAAGCGAGCAGCATTATCTGAGAACTTCACAACTATCGTCAAAGAATTGCGCAAAAGCCTTGACCGCAGCGGTGCAGTCGGGGCAAATCCAGATAGAAAAAGCAGCAGAGAAAATTTACCAAAATTGGAACAAGATAAATGATGGACGGCAATAACAAGAACACCTTTTTAGCCATCGCGCTTTCGATAGCGGTAATTGTTGTTTGGCAGTTCTTTTACATAAATCCAAAACTGGATGCGGAACGAGCGGTAGCCGAGATCGAGGCACAACGTGCCGCCACCGAGCAAACGGCAAACCAGTCCGCCATTTCAAATGGCGATGTTCCGGCAAATAATGCTACGGGCGAAACAACCCCGGGCAATAGTGCAAATGTTCCCGGCACCCGTATAGTAGCCTCACCAACCATTTCCGGCGATAGCCGTGAAGCCGTGTTGGCCAAATCCAAGCGGATAACCCTTGAAACCGATAGTTTGATCGGTTCGATTAACCTCAAGGGCGCACGCATTGATGATTTGAAATTGAAAAATTATCGCGAGACCATTCAAGATGGCAGCCCGCTGATTGAATTATTGTCGCCTTCCGAAACGAAAGATGCATTTTTTGCTGAATTTGGTTGGGTGGCCGGTACCAATGCAGGCGATGTGCCCGGGCCAAATACAATCTGGGAAGCCAGAGCTGGTGCTACCCTCACAGTGGAACGCCCTGTGACATTGACATGGTCTAATAACAATGGCCTGACATTCCTGCGCACCATTTCACTTGATGATAATTACATGTTCACCCTGACCGATGAGGTGAAAAACAACTCTTCTTCCGATGTCAGCCTGTCACCTTACGGACGCATCACGCGGTTTGGTAAGCCTGAAATTCAGGGCATCTACGTATTGCACGAAGGCCTGATTGGTATCTTCGGTGAAGATGCAGCCGGCGAAGAGCAAGGCTTGCAGGAATATACCTACAGCGAAATCGAAGACGACAAGCAGCTATCCTCAGAATTTGTCAAAACCGGCTGGGTCGGCATCACCGATAAATACTGGGCCGCAGCCTTGCTTCCTACCGGTGAATTCAAACCGAGATTTTCATACTTCTCCGATGGTCGCGCACGTTATCAAACTGATTTCCTTGCTAAAGCCATTGAAATTCGTGCTGGCCAAACCGGTTCGGTCGAACAGCGTTTGTTCGCTGGTGCCAAGAAGGTTGATATCGTTGACGGTTATAATGACAGCCTCGGGCTTGACCGTTTCGATCGCCTGATCGATTGGGGTTGGTTCTATTTCATCACCAAGCCTATGTTTACGCTTCTAAGCTGGCTCAACAATTTCCTCGGCAATTTCGGTCTGGCTATTTTGGCAACCACGGTGATCGTGAAAGCAATCTTCTTCCCGCTGGCTAACTTGTCTTATGCCTCCATGGCCAAGATGAAAAAACTGCAGCCGGAAATGGCTGATATCAAAGAACGCCACGGCGGTGATAAGGCCAAGCAGCAACAGGCGATGATGGCGCTCTATAAGAAAGAGAAGATCAATCCTGCCGCTGGTTGTTGGCCGGTACTGATCCAGATTCCGGTGTTTTTCTCGCTCTATAAAGTGATCTACATCACGTTGGAAATGCGCCATGCGCCATTCTTCGGCTGGATTCAGGATTTGGCTGCACCCGATCCAACATCGCTTTTCAACCTGTTCGGTCTGATACCATTTGATCCGCCAAGCTTCTTGATGGTTGGCATTTGGCCACTATTGATGGGCATCACCATGTTCTTGCAAATGCGCATGAACCCGACCCCTCCCGATCCGACACAGCAGATGATTTTCACCTGGATGCCTGTGATGTTCACTTTCATGCTGGCAAGTTTCCCGGCTGGTCTGGTAATCTATTGGGCTTGGAACAACTCGCTTTCAATCGTCCAGCAGGGCCTGATCATGAGACGTCATGGGGTGAAAGTAGAGCTGTTTGATAATCTCAAAGGGCTGTTCGACAAAAAGAAAAATGAACCACCAAAAAAATAATGACAGAGCTTAGCGAACAGGAACAACACGAAGCCGCTCTTTTGGAACAAGGGCGGCAAATGTTTGCCCGCCCCTGGATTTTCATCAAGGGCGTGCCTGCTGTTAAATTCCTGCCGCCTGAAGGCCCGTTGGAAATCGCCTTTGCTGGTCGTTCCAATGTGGGGAAATCATCGCTCATTAATGCGCTGATGAACCAGAAAAGCCTTGCCCGTACCTCGAATACTCCCGGGCGTACGCAGGAACTCAATTATTTTGTTCCAGATGAAGGCGTGCCGGAAAATGCTGACCCGGACCACGCCGATTACCAGCCGGCATTGGCCGTGGTTGATATGCCTGGCTATGGTTATGCCAAAGCGCCGATGGCTCGCGTTAAAGCGTGGACCAAGCTGGTTTTCACCTATCTNCGCGGNAGGGCCACCTTGCGNCGGGTCTTCGTTCTGATCGATAGCCGCCACGGCATGAAGAAGAANGANGAAGAAGTGCTCGATATGCTCGATAAGGCAGCGGTNTCTTACCAAATCGTTTTGACCAAGGTCGATAAAATCAAGCCACCTGCAGTGGCTCGGGTTAAAGCGGAGACCGNAGAAAAACTTCTCAAACATCCGGCAGCATTCCCCGTTATACTTTCCACTTCCTCAGAAAAAAACGAGGGTATTGCTGAGCTGCGCGCGGCAATTGTAGAATTGCTGTAGCAAGCACCGGTAATTCGAGCTAAACACTTCGAGACTTTTCCGAAAACGCAGGATTCTTCGATCATGGCACAGGATCAAGCCACANATAATCAACAGGTTGGCGCGGTTGAAGCGCAGATTTTGGCAAGAGCATTGCCTTATATGCAGCGCTATGCGGGAAAAACCATTGTAGTCAAATATGGTGGCCATGCCATGGGTGACCCGGATTTGGGTGCCGCNTTTTGTCAGGATATCGCNCTTTTAAAACAGGCAGGNGTTAACCCGATTGTGGTTCACGGCGGCGGTCCGCAAATCGCTGCCATGCTGGAACGTGTCGGTATCAAATCNGAATTCCGCGACGGACTGCGNGTCACAGACGAAAAAACCGTGGAAGTGGTTGAGATGGTGCTGGCTGGTTCCATCAACAAGCAAATCGTTGCATCGCTGAATGCTGAAGGNGCCAGAGCCATCGGCCTTTGCGGCAAGGACGGCAATATGGTGCTGGTGGAAAAAGCCAAGCGTACNGTNGTCGATCCTGACAGCAACATTGAAAAAGTTATTGATCTNGGCTTTGTCGGCGAACCAAAAACNGTTGATACAGCCGTGCTTAANACCGTTTTAGCCGGTGATCTGATCCCTGTTATTGCNCCCGTTTGCTTTGGCGAAGATGGCAAAACNTANAATGTGAACGCCGANACTTTTGCNGGTGCAATTGCTGAATCGCTGGATGCCANNCGGCTGNTNTTTNTGACAGATGTGCCGGGNGTTCTCGGTAAAGATGGCAAATTGATCAAAAANCTTTCCATCGCTCAGGCTCGCGAACTNATTGCCGACGGCACAATTTCCGGCGGTATGATTCCCAAGGTGGAAACTTGCATTTCGGCCCTTGGCGAGGCGGATGAAGGTGGTGTGGAAGGCGTTGTTATCCTCAATGGTAAAACACCTCACGCGGTGCTTTTAGAACTCTTTACCGTGCACGGCGCGGGCACTCTGATTGTGAAATAATCGACCATGAACACTGAAGCTGAACAAACCTACGATTTTCACCACGTCACCGAGTGGATTTTTGATCTCGATAATACGCTCTATCCGCGCCACGCAAATTTGATGGCGCAAATCGACGTGAAAATGACCGAATATGTGGCCCGGTTGACGAAGCAAGATTTTGATCCGGCCAGAAAACTTCAAAAAGAACTCTACCATGAATTTGGCACAACCCTTCATGGGTTGATGCACCATTATGACATTGATCCGCACGAATTTTTAAAAGACGTGCACGATATTGATTATTCTTCGTTGGCTCCAAACCCACTTTTGTGCGATCTCATTATGGCATTGCCCGGGCGCAAACATATCTTCACCAATGGTGACATGCGCCATGCGGAAAACACTTTGGAAGCGTTGGGAATTGACGGGATTTTCGATGAGATGTTTGATATTGTAGCCGCCGATTTCGCACCAAAACCGGCCAGCGAGCCCTATAACAAATTTTTAAGCACGTTTGACATTAATCCCGCGGAAGCGGTGATGTTTGAAGATTCTTGGAGAAACCTCGAAGTGCCAAAAGCACTCGGAATGGCCACAGTATTAATCACGCCTCAAGCAGGCGGAGCCTATGTTGCTGAAAGATGGGAAGATGAGGTGGCCGATGACAGCCACATCGATTTCTCCGGCGATGACATCAATAAAATACTGGCAGGCATCGTCACCGAACTGACAATGTAATAGCTAGTTAAATGTGCGGGGAAATTCCAGTAACTCGCCCTCAAACACAAGCGCACCACTACCTGCAAGCATTTGGCCTGACTGGCTCGCCATTCTGAAGAACGGGCTTTTACGAAGATTTTTGGTCGCAGCACTGCTGGCGGCCAACCTGCGAAAATTTCTTTCTGCAAGTCTTTCTTCATTCTCGATTGCGGTATAGCAAACGCTATTTCCACCGGCATTTACCAAGCTAACCATATCCAAAACTCCCTGTAGAACGCGGGTTTTTACCCGTCATTTTGCAGCTATTCTATGTTGCTTATCTAAAGATATGATTTAAATTGAGGCAATTCTGTGCAAAATGACACATTGTGAAATAAAGTTTGTTTTAAGCACCTGTTTTGCTCAAAGTTCGTAGTGATTGACGATCAGATCCCAGCCTTCTTCGGCGGTATCTACAAAGTTAAACAGATTTATGTCATCCGGCGAAATCGTTCCCTGGTCTGCCAATTCCTTGAAATTGATCACTTTCGTCCAGAAACTCTTGCCAAACAACAAAAACGGAACCCTCTCCATACGATGGGTCTGGATCAGCGTCAGCGCCTCAAACATTTCGTCCATTGTGCCAAATCCGCCGGGGAATACGGCAATTGCTTTGGCACGCATCAAAAAATGCATCTTGCGAATGGCAAAATAGTGAAAGTTGAAGCACAATTCCGGCGTCACATATTCGTTTGGAGCCTGTTCGTGCGGCAACACGATGTTGAGACCGATNGAGGGCGCGCCCACATCGGCAGCACCGCGGTTTCCAGCTTCCATCACNCCGGGACCNCCNCCGGTCACCACCACCATTTCCTTGCTATAGGTCGTGGCTGAATATTCNGANGCCAGTCTGGCAAATTTTCGTGCCTCGTCATAATATTTGGCATTGGCTTCAAGATTTTTCTTCTGGGTCGGGTTTTTTGCGGCCCATGCGTCTTTGCCAGGTTCAGGAATACGCGCACCGCCAAATAAAACGATGGTAGATTCAATGCCGCGTTCTTTCAGCAGCAATTCAGTTTTCAAAAGCTCCAACTGCAAACGGACCGGGCGCAGCTCTTCGCTACACATGAAATCTTTGTCATCAAAGGCAAGCTTATAGGCTGGAGCCTGCGTTTGCGGTGTAATTGGTACGAGATGCGCGTGCTTGATATCTTCAGGAGAGTGAACCAGTGGTTTCCAGCCCTTGCCATTTCTGTCAGACATTCAAAATTCTCCGTGTTTTTTTTAGTACAAATTGCGTGGGTGGGAGCCGGAGCAATTGACCTGAAAAGCCCGTTCGCCTACCGTCCGCCAGAATTCTTATATTTCGTGGCAATATCCCTCGCCACCATGCCTATCAGGAGTAAACAAATGGCCAACAAATCCCTTTCCGAGCTGGAAACCATCATAAATACTGCGTTTGATGACTTAAATAACGTTAACACCGGAACAAAGGGTGACGTTCGAGACGCCGTTGTTGAAACCTTGATGTTGCTCGATAAAGGCGAGGTTCGCGTGGCTGAGCGCGGCGAAGGCAATGGCGACTGGCAGGTAAATCAATGGTTGAAAAAAGCTGTGCTTTTATCTTTCCGTCTCAACGAAATGGAAATCATCGATAATGGCCCCGGCGCATCGGTTTGGTGGGACAAGGTTCCATCGAAATTTGAGGGTTGGGGCAAGGAAGAATTCAAAGCCGCTGGCTTTCGCGCCGTGCCAAACTGCGTCGTGCGCCGCTCTGCCTTTATCGCGCCAAGCGTTGTATTGATGCCATCTTTCGTCAATCTCGGCGCCTATGTGGATGAGGGCACCATGGTTGATACCTGGGTAACGGTCGGTTCCTGTGCTCAGATCGGCAAAAACGTGCACCTCTCCGGCGGCGTTGGCATCGGCGGCGTGCTTGAACCATTGCAGGCTGGCCCTGTGATCATTGAAGATGGTTGCTTCATCGGCGCACGTTCAGAAGTGGTCGAAGGCTGCATCATCAGAGAAGGCGCAGTGCTTGGCATGGGCGTATTCATCGGCAAATCAACAAAAATCGTCAACCGCGCCACCGGCGAAATTTCCTACGGCGAAGTGCCGCCATATTCAGTGGTGGTTGCCGGAACCATGCCGGGTAAACCAATGCCAAACGGCGAACCTGGTCCAAATCTCTATTGCGCAGTCATCGTTTAAACCGTCGACGAGCGTACCCGTTCCAAAACTGCAATCAATGAATTGCTACGCGACTAGAGCATAATCTGAAAAGTGGGAACCGGTTTTCAGATAAATTGTGCGTAAAAACAAAACGCCTTAGGAGAAACGGTTATTTCAAACCCGCATCCACAACCCACAGTCACGTGGGCATTGTTCAGTTTCAGGGGCCGAATTTCCCGAGCAGGTTTTATGCTCGGGCAGGCCCTGATGCTGTCCATTATCGCGGTGATTGTCGTGATGATCGTGAAAACCCCGGAAAATTCGCCGGATTTGGTCGGGCTGGGGCTGGCCTTGCTCGTCGCAGGCCTCGCATCATTTTGGAGTGTTCTCGCCCTCTGTGCCAAGCGCTTACATGATTTGGGTTGGTCAATCGGAGTGATTATTTTTCTGTTTGTGCCTCCGGTTGCAATGGTCTTCCTGTTGATATTGGCCATTATGCCAGGTTCCCAAGAAACCAATCCCCACGGCCCGCCTCCTTTTCCAGATAAATCGTAGATTTTGTTCGTTACCGACTTTGTGTTACGTACAATTGCGGGCGGAAAGAGGAGAATAAAAATGGACTTCAAATACCTATTCACCAGCTTCGATGGCCGCATTGGGCGAAAACAATTTTGGCTTGGAATTTTGATGATCGTCATCGCGTCATTCGTCTTGATTGTCGTATTGGGATTTACTATCGGGCTTTTTCTACCCACAGCAATGGTTTCTCTGATCGGAACCGTTATCATATTCTATCCGTCCTTGGCGCTAAGCATGAAGCGATTGCATGACCGAAACAAAGGTGCAAAACCTTGGGCATATATCTTCTTTGGGCCCGGCATCTTGATGCATTTGATGCAGATAACGGGTATTGGTTTTACCACCAGTGTCTTTGCCGGCGAGGAGATCGTTTTGCCATCAAATGGATTGGTTACCATATTTTCCATTGTTGGAGCTGCTATCGGCTTATGGGCGCTCGTCGAATTTGGAATTCTAAAAGGTACGGATGGCGACAATCAATTTGGCCCCGATCCTTTGAAGACATAAGTCGGTAAATTGAATATGTTTATCGCTTCCCTTTAATTTGCTGACCCGCTAAAAACGCGCATGGAAAATAATCTCTCCCGACCAGCAGTCTTACTGCGCGAACTCATCCAATGCCGCTCCATCACACCGCAAGAAGGCGGAGCGCTGAGCAATTTACAGGAACATTTGCAACGTCTGGGTTTTGAAACCCACCGCGTCGTATTTTCTGACGAGAACACACCGGATGTCGATAATCTTTATGCCCGTCTTGGCACCAGTGCCCCCCATATCTGTTTTGCTGGTCACACCGATGTGGTGCCGGTTGGCGAAGAGGATGATTGGTCCTCTGGTCCGTTCGAGGGCGCGGTTGAAGATGGCATGATGATTGGCCGTGGAACGGTCGATATGAAAGGCGGCATTGCCTGCTTTCTCGCAAGCGTTGAGACCTATCTCAACGAAAATAGTGCGCCAGCCGGTTCGATCTCCTTCCTCATCACCGGCGATGAAGAAGGCCCCTCGATCAATGGCACCGACAAATTATTGAAGTGGGCCAAGGAACGTGGTGAAGTCTTTGATGCTTGCATTGTCGGCGAACCTTCCAACCCGGTAGCCATTGGTGACGCAATCAAAATTGGCCGTCGTGGCTCTATGTCCGGGCGGATCACCGTTAAGGGCGTGCAGGGCCATTCAGCTTATCCTCAGCTAGCCGATAATCCGGTGCGCGGTATGATGGATATGCTCGATTGCCTTTTGGCCGAACCATTCGACGATGGCACCGACGAGTTCCAGCCAACCAATCTGGAAGTTACCTCTGTTGATGTGGGCAATACAGCCACCAATGTCATTCCGGGCAANGCCACCGCTGCGTTCAATGTGAGGTTTAATGATACTTGGAGCGGCGAAAGCCTGCGCAAGGAAATCATCCGTCGTCTGGAAGANGGNACTTCNAAGGGNCGCATNCGGCGCGGTAAAAANACGCCTGCNAAATTCGAGATAGAATGGCTTGGCCGCATCAGTCCGGTATTTCTAACCAGCGATGAGACGTTAGTAAAAACCCTGAGCGATGCAATTGAAGCCGAAACCGGTAACCGACCAGAACTCTCCACTGGTGGCGGTACGTCCGATGCGCGGTTCGTGAAGGACTATTGCCCGGTNGTGGAATTCGGACTGGTAGGCAAAACCATGCATCAGGTTAATGAGTGCGTGGCACTGGACGATCTGGATAAACTCACCGCAATTTACGGCAGGTTTTTGAATAGCTATTTCGAATAGCTATTCCACCGCTTTTAATTTCGGTTGTTCCTCACCAGCATCTGCGCTGCTATTCTCTTCAAATTCAAGATTGGCAATTTTGTCTCCGCGCTTGGTTACCTTGCCGGTAGAGGTCAAAATCATATCCACGTCTTTTTGCGTCTGCTGGAAATGCCCGGCAAGTTTGCGCACGCGGTCGTCGAGCCTTGAGACGTCTTCCATCAGCCGGATAACTTCGCCCTGAATAAGATGGGCCTGTTCGCGCATGCGGCTGTCTTTCAACACCGATTGCACCACCTGTATCGAAAGCNTCAACAGGGATGGNGAAACAATCACCACCCGCGCCCGGTGAGCGGTCTGGATAATGCCTTCGAAATTTTCGTGAATTTCCGCGAAAATAGATTCAGACGGCACAAACATAAANGCCGTATCCTGNGTNTCNCCCGGTATCAGATATTTCTCCGAAATNGCTTTGATATGCACTTCCATATCGCGGCGGAATTGTTGNCCNGCAGCTTTNGCATCGTCGGGACGCTCGGCCTTGCGAATGGCATGCCACGCTTCCAGCGGAAACTTGGCATCAATCGCCAAAGCAGGNGTNTCATTCGGCATATAAATCAGGCAATCGGGCCTGCATGAATTGGAAAGNGTNGNNTGAAATTCATAGCCNTTATGCGGCANNCCATCCTGCACAATCATCTGCATCCGCGCTTCGCCAAANGCCCCGCGAGTTTGCTTATTGGCCAGAATGTTTTGNAGNTCCACCACTTGGCTAGTNAGACCGGTAATNTTGTTTTGCGCATTATCNATGACNGCAAGNCGCTCCTGCAATTTGGCCAAACTCTCCTGCGTGCTCTTGGTGGTCTCGCTGATCGACTGGCCAATACGCCCGCTCATATTTTCAAGACGTTCATTGACCGTGCGCACCATATCGCCTTGTCGGGTGGAAAACATCTCGCCCATGCTCGCCATACGNCCNGTCAGNTCGTTTTGGCTGGCAATCAATTCGGCCATGCGCGCCTCGGCNTCGCGNGCCCGTTCCGCATCCAGAGCATCACGNGCAGCGTNCGTTGCNGCNAGTGCTTTGCTATTGCGCGATGAGACGACAATNCGCCAGANCAAAAGCGCAAAAAGGGCNGCGATNATNGCNANAGNNACNTCCCCCAGNGATATCGGACGATTGCCGAANTGGGTGANCGGTTCTGAAAATAGCGTTNTAACNGTGTTGAGTGAAGTTTCCATAGCAGCAGCTATANTCGATTCTCTTNAAATAAAAAAGAACAAAAAGAGAATATCCAGATAAGGATATTAGCCAAACCTTGCAAATCCGGTTGACGCTTTCNCTTCCATTCCCTATCTCAATACCTTAAATCCGNTCATTTATTATAAGTGCAATCAGCCATGAGCCTTCGCCCGATCATTCATATCCCAGACCCGCTGCTTCGTTCAGTTTCAAAGCCGGTGGAAGAGGTCAGCGATGCCTTACGCAAACTGATGGATGATATGCTCGACACTATGTATGANGCGCCGGGAATTGGCCTTGCCGGTGTNCAGATTGCAGTACCGTTGCGCATCATCACGCTGGATGTCGCAGTACGCTCTTCCGACGAGGATGGCGAAGAGGACGATGGGCAGGAAGAAGAAATCACGCCTGATCCAATGTTCCTGATCAATCCGGAAATCGTAAGNTTCTCTGANGAGCTTTCGACCTATGAAGAGGGGTGCCTCTCGATTCCCGATTATTATGCTGAGGTCGAACGCCCTAGCCGTTGCGTGGTCAAATATATTGACCGTGATGGCAAGGAACAAACCATCAAGGCCACGGGGCTTCTTTCCACGGTTGTTCAGCACGAGATAGATCATTTGGACGGTAAATTATTTGTCGATCGCATCTCCAAATTAAAGCGTGATATGGTGATCAAGAAATTCACTAAAATAGCCAAACAAGACGGCATTAAACCAGCCAAACCGATCATTATNTAGCCAACAGGAAACCCAATGTCGCTTCGCATCATCTTTATGGGAACGCCGGAATTTTCTGTCCCNANNTTGTCAGAAATTATCGGCCATGGTCATGAGGTCGTGGCNGTATATTCCCAGCCACCGCGCCCGGCCGGACGAGGCATGGAATTGCGCAAAAGCCCTGTGCATGAATGTGCCGAGCAATTTGGCATTCCCGTATTAACGCCNGCCAGCCTGAAGGGCGAAGCGGAGCAAAAAGAATTCGCTTCGTTNAACGCCGATGTGGCNGTGGTCGTNGCCTACGGCCTGTTANTGCCNCAAGCCATNCTCGATGCACCACGCCTTGGGTGTTANAATGGCCACGCATCTTTGTTGCCGCGTTGGCGNGGAGCCGCTCCGATCCANCGTGCGATCATGGCCGGTGATGATAAATCCGGCATAATGGTGATGAAGATGGAAGCGGGGCTCGATACCGGACCAATTGGTCTTGTCGAAGAAGTAACAATTACTCCGGAAATGAACGCCAGTGAACTGCATGATATCCTATCACGCACCGGTGGTGATTTAATGGTTCGCGCATTGGCAGCCCTAGAANAGGATAGCCTAAATTTGAGCGAGCAATCCGTGGAAGGCGTCACCTACGCCAAGAAAATCGAGAAGACTGAAACCCGTATTAACTGGGCGCAACCNGTNCAGGATGTCCACAANCANATTCGNGGCCTGTCNCCTTTTCCGGGNGCNTGGTGCGAGATGGAACTNGGTGGNAAAAACACCCGNGTNAAAATTCTCNGTNCTTCGATTGNTGATGGNANTGGCGNNCCNGGNGAGGNGCTCGACGATNCTTTGACGATTGGTTGNNAAGGCGGNGCNCTTCGTTTGGAGCANGTNCAAAAGGCCGGNAAACAAGCNGGCAGCGCNGAAGANTTTCTACGCGGAAANCCCGTTTCCAAAGGCACGGTTCTAAGCTAATGCCACGCTANAAACTNAAAATNGAATATAACGGNATGCCTTTTTACGGCTNGCAACGCCAAGCCGACGTGATGAGCGTGCAACAGGCGCTGGAAGAGGCAATCGAGCAATTTGCCCAGCACAAGGTATCGACCATTGCCGCCGGACGAACCGATGCTGGCGTCCATGCATTGGCTCAGGTCGTCCACGTTGATCTGGAAAAAACCTGGACCACCAATAAAATTGTCGAAGCGGCAAATGGCCTACTTCGCTATAATGGACATCCAATTGCAGTCACATCCGTCGAGCAGGTGGACGATGAGTTCGACGCCAGATTTTCAGCCATAAAGCGCCACTACCGCTACCGCCTGATCAACCGCAAAGCGCCTTTGACTGTCGAGAATGAACGGGCTTGGTGGGTACGCTTCCCTCTCGATGTGGAGGCCATGCACGACGCGGCGCAGGAACTGGTGGGACAATATGATTTCACCACCTTTCGCGATACCGAATGTCAGGCTAAATCCCCCATACGCACCATCGATAAATTCAGCATCTACGAAGCAGAGGGCAATGCAGCCATTGGCGGCGCTGGGCGTACCATCAATTTCGATATCACAGCCCGCGCCTTCCTGCATTCGCAAGTGCGCTCCATGGTTGGTTCGTTAAAGATGGTCGGTGATGGCAAGTGGTCAAAACAGGATTTGATCGACGCCCGTGACGCCAAAGATCGAAAGGCTTGCGGCGTCGTTGCGCCGCCATACGGGCTATATCTGGTACAGGTGGATTATCCCTAAACCCCGTTCAGAAGATGTGGGTTGGAAGCAGGCCGTCGATGAGCGCGACCGGGGTGTTTATGACTGGACGGATGACCGCCCAATCGATGCGCCAAAATAGGGTTCCGGACCATGGCCCGGAATCAGTTAGGTCTT
>JAESSK010000062.1 GCA_016764155.1 Rhizobiaceae bacterium | reverse complement strand
CGCGGCGCTCTATACACCTCGAAAGTAAAAATACCCGCAGAAACCTGCGGCTATTACCGGCAATATTGGGAATTAGTTTAACGGTAGAACTACGGACTCTGACTCCGTCAATCCTGGTTCGAATCCAGGATTCCCAGCCATCTATTATATCTGGAATTTAGACGCAAAAAACCGGACCAGCTTCCAGAATTTCTGGAAAACAAGCCCGGCCTTTCACTCAGGACATTTGTTTAAAAATGCCTATGCAGCTCTTGCCATTTTTGCCGGCTCTGCCGGTTTTTTCTTAGCAGGAGCGTCGGATAAATCTTCATTGAGCATCGTATCAATCCTCTTAAGATTGGTTGCTAATGTCTGACTAGCCGCGATAGACGTTTGCGCTGTTTCCGCATTTTGCTGGGCGCCGGAATCAATCGTATCAATCGCCTGATTGATTTCAGCAAGTCCCAGCGATTGCTCTCGCGTCGCTTCAACAATCGCCGAAATATTGGCATCAATTTCCTGAACCTCAATAACAATTGTAGCAAGCGCCCTGCCAGTCTCGTTCACCAAAGACACACCGCCCTTCACTTCATCACTCGAAACATTGATGAGTTGAGTGATTTCCTTAGCGGCATTCGCCGAGCGCTGAGCCAGTTCACGCACTTCTTGCGCAACAACAGCAAAGCCCCTTCCGGCATCTCCTGCGCGTGCAGCTTCAACACCCGCATTAAGCGCTAAGAGATTGGTCTGGAATGAAATTTCATCGATTATCCCGATAATGTTGGCAATTTTACCAGATGAATCTTCGATCTTCGCCATTGCTTCAATCGCTTGGTTCACAATGACGCCTGACCTTTCCGCGTTGGCTTTCGTTCCAGCGACAAGCTTACTTGCATCTTCTGCACGCTCTGAGGAGGATTTCACATTGGCAGCGATTTCTGTCACTGCGGCTGCGGTCTGTTCCACAGCCGCCGATTGTTGCTCGGCTTGCGAAGATATCTGGCGCTCAAGATCCCCACTTGTCGCATGTCGAACGAGCACACCCAATTCATCCAGCGCACCTTTAATCGTAGATTGCCTATTGCCCATGCTATCAATGGCTGAATTGATTTTGGTAACAGAAGACAAAAACATTCCTCTCATACCTTCAGGGCGAATTTTGCGATAATAGCGTTCCTCGCTCACAGCTTCCATTGCGAGAGCTGATTCGCGTACAAATGCATCGCAAACATCAATCATGTTATTCACTTGATTAATCAGGAATTTCAAATCTCCCTTTTCTTTAGGAAAGATAACCCGTTCCTCAAGGTTGCCGACTTTAATCGCTTCGCTAACCCGTGCGACCTCGCTGATAATCCGTTTGGTTTGAAGTAAATACATCACGGCCACTAGGGTTATGAGGATTTGAAATGCTGACAAAGGCAGCAGCACCTGATCTGCACCATGAGTCACTTCAAGCACAACAATTATGACTGCAGAAACGGCACTCGCAATGGAAAATATTATGGCTTTAGACAGTTTGGATAAATTCATCATAATCCATCTCCTTTTCACCTAAAATTTTCTGTAGCAATGCATAGCTGGCTTTTTGTCCGTCCTTGCGGTTGGAACTGCGATTTTCTACATCCAGCAATTTTCTATAAAGTGCTGAAATCTTGGAAATGGCAGCATCCGACGGGCTTCTCCGGCTTGAATGATAGGAGATGATATTCCCCACGTCATCTCGGCTGGGCGTTACGTGGGCCAAAACCCAGTAAAATCCATCATTGTTTTTGGTATTATTGACCACATACGCAAAAATCTCACGGCCCGCCTGCAACCGCTCCCAAAGGAGTTGGAAGATACAACGTGGCATGACCTGATTCCTGATCAGCGAATGGGGCTTATTCAATACATCAGACAGTGTAAAGTCTGCGATATCTAAAAAAATATCATTTGCGTANGTAATGTGGCCTTTTANGNTGGTTTTACTAACAATTATATCATCTTTATCAAGCTTTCGCTCAACACCTGTTGGGTTTAACATGGAGGTTCTCATGGGTTGTTTGGGTTACCCTGCACGTCGGCAAGCTAGGCCAACATAGTTAACAACATNCTAACAACCAAATTGAATACTTAANTTACCCTACGTAAAATATGCATTTNTATCAGTATTNATCNANAATTTNGAAAACTATTCAAGGNTCNCTCGGAAAAATATCAAAATNACANGAAANAGGACGNCCCTATGCCCATCATTATTATAACGGTTGGATCTNTCNCGATAGAATGCGAGNCTCTCGACACCCCCACNGCCGCCGCAATTATTNCNGCCCTGCCTTTGACTTCAAGCGCAAANACCTGGGGNGACGAGGTNTATTTCTCCANCCCACTAAACCTTCAACGNGAAGCTGACGCCCGCGAATTNATAGAATTAGGNGAGATCGCATTCTGGACAGAAGGCGATGCCATTGCGATCGGCTATGGCGAAACCCCGATNTCTTCNCCCGGCGAGATTCGTCTGGCAGCGCCTGTCAATATCTGGGCAAGGGCAATCAANGATGTGACAATGCTGGCCGCNGCTAAACCAGGCGATCCGGTCGAGGTGAANCTTAAATAGNGCGAGCAATTATTCGCTGCGAAGCACTCTCAGCAATTCACCCGCATAATCGGCGCGNACATCGCCAGCTTTTGCTAATTTNTCNGCAATGATCCCCACTTCNTCACCAATTGCACCGGCAACAATTGCCATATTGCGCGCATGAAGCACCATATGGCCGCGCTGAATGCCTTCGGTAGCCAATGCCCGCAATGCCCCCATATTCTGTGCCAGACCGACAGCCATGCAAACCTCGCCCAATTCCTGAGCGGTTTTAACACCGAGAATTTTCAAACTGAGTTGCGCCAATGGATGGGTTTTGGTAGCTCCCCCCACCAGACCAAGTGGCATGGGCATTTCCATCGTGCCAATCAAACGCCCCTGCGCATCCCTTTCCCAACTGGATAACGGACTGTAATGCCCGCTCTTTGACGCCCACACATGGGCACCCGCCTCCACCGCACGCCAATCATTGCCGGTTGCAAGCACAATTGGATCAACCCCGTTCATAATGCCTTTATTGTGGGTCGCAGCCCTGTAAGGATCAACCGTAGCAAAACAATAGGCATCCAAAATGCCTTCGATCACTTCCTCACCGGAAAGCTCTTTGGTACGCAGAGCTTCAGGCTCAATCGCCACATAGGCGCGCGAAAGACGCAAATCTGCAAAGTTCGATAAAATCCGCAGCCGTGCCACACCACCGGAGCATTTTTCCAACATCGGCGCCACCGCTTCCGCCATGGTATTGACCGCATTGGCCCCCATCGCATCACGCACATCGACTAACAAATGCACGATGACCATTGAACCGCGTGGGGTATTTTCCTTCACGTGGATTTCAATATCCTTGCAGCCACCGCCTAGCTCTACCAGCAATTTATCCTTGGCATTGGCAGCCGCAATAATATTATCGCGCTCCGCCAAAATACGTTGCTTTGCACCATTGGGATCATCCACCCCGACAATCTGGATTTGCGCCCGCATGATCGGCAATGTGGAGGACGTCTTGAACCCGCCGCCCTCACGAGCAATTCGCGCCATAAAGGATGCAGCCGCAATGATTGAAGGTTCTTCAACCGCCATAGGGATGAGATAATCACGCCCGTTGATCAAGAAATTCGTCGCAATGCCCATGGGAAGTTCAAACGTGCCGACGACATTTTCAATCATCCCGTTTGCCCGTTCCATGGGCAACGCACCCGGCCCATCGATCAGCGCCTTATCAGCCTCATCAAGACCAATCTCCGCAACAACTTTCTGCCAGCGCTCTTGCGGCGTCAGGTTTCGAAAACCCGCAATACGGGAATTGTAAGATGATTTCGTCATGGTGCTGCCCCTGCCTATTATTCCAGCCGCCAAGCGCAAGTCCCCTCGCCCACATCCTTGCAAGGCTCGTAGACAACGGTTTCGCTCTCGGTCTCATATTTATCCTGCCAGACAACCTGAACTGCCAGAGTTTTCACGGTACCAAGCTTAAAGGTCGAATAAATATAGGTATCTGATGTTATGGAATAAGGCTGTTGCGGATTGCATTTTGCCAGCTTCAAACGCTTGTCCAGCGCCATGGAATTAAGAGAATAACGAACCTCCTTCAAGCCACAATGCATGGTCTGTAGGGCGGTAAAATATACCAATTGGTTGCCGCTATAATTACGAAACGAGACCAACCCACTGGGCAAATTAGCGCTCCACATGGATTTATAGAGTTGCATATTAGGCACTTTGGTTTTGGCTGCCAGCCCTTGCTTGGGAGCGATAATCACCGAAGCTTTGTCCTGCTGCACTGTGCTCAACGTGCTGCCTTTTCGAGCTTCTTCATCAGCCTTCAAAGCGGCCAGCTTGGTTTGCGCAATCTGCACATTGAAATTCTCGTTCTGGCCGCCGTATTTTTTTACGAACAATTCCCAGACCTGCTTGGTGCCAATTTTCATGGAAAGATTGAAGTCTTTATCCAACTGGCTTTCGTTAGTGGTAGCAATTGCAACACTGCTACCCGCTGCTGGCAAAAATTCAAACCGCCCGGTAATCGATGAATATTCATAAGGCACCTGTTGACCGCCGGTAGCCTTACCAACAAGCGTGCGCACAGCCTTAAACACGTCTTCAATTTGCGCACCGGGATTACCAAGAATAGCTTTGCTAAGCGCCAATGTATAAGGGCTGTTGCCCTGATCACCATCCAGTGCCACCTGCCCGGAGCCGGTCGAATAGCCAACATAAGTTCCCTTAGGCGCATCCACCGGCGCCAAACCACCAAGGATTAAAGAGCGAACATCGCCCTTGAACGGATTGTTCCGGCAAGCATCGAGAATGACAATATTGGCCGGCTATGACCACAGGGACGTTGGCGATAAGCATGCCTAAGGTTGTGCCCATGACGACCATAGCCAGGGCATCATACT
>JAESSK010000061.1 GCA_016764155.1 Rhizobiaceae bacterium | reverse complement strand
AAATCCATCAGCTTCCGCTTTGGCGATTGTGGCAGAGCCTTCGCGTAACGCAACGACCACATTTTCAGCACCGGAATCTTTTAGGTTTAGTGCGTGTGCACGTCCCTGAGAACCGTAACCGATGATGACAACATTCTTGCCCTTGATAAGATTGAGATCGGCATCGCGATCATAATAAACTC
This sequence comes from Rhizobiaceae bacterium, assembly GCA_016764155.1. GTDB lineage: Bacteria > Pseudomonadota > Alphaproteobacteria > Rhizobiales > Rhizobiaceae. Next base: position 9,067 of record JAESSK010000061.1, on the reverse strand, counting down.
TCATTGGAGTATCCTTTTGCTTGGTTGATTTAAGATTGGTTTTTCTTCCCATAAAGGGCAAAAAATTGTCTGGTCGCCGTCTCGGCTTCCTTTGCGATTTGGGCTTCATCAAGCGACACATCTTCGCCCAGCAAAACCCGAATTTGAATATCCCGTACCACAAGCCCGAGAAAGCAACTGAATGCTTCCGCGCCGTTCTTAAATTCCAGATGGCCTGCATTGCGCCCCATTACCAGCACCGGTAACAGTCGGCGGCGCATGGCGAAAGGCCCGTTTTGTAATACAATCGAGCCCAAATCAGAAGACGCGCTTCCCGAGTGAGAAATAGCCATTCGGTTGAGCGCAATTGAAACGTCACTGGTAAGAACCGCCAGCCAATCAGACGCAAACTGAACCAGCGCATCCCGCAAAGTCGCTTCATCCAAGGTGCTGCCATCAATCGGCGCGATACGAACCTTTGATGCCTGCCATTGGACAGTNGCAGTCAACAGGCCNTGCCTGTCACCAAACCATTTATAGAGGGTTTCCTTGGAACAACTGGCNCTNTTNGCCACNCGTTCCATGGTCAGCGCACCGCCTTCACGAACCATCAAATCCANAACAGCCGAAAGCACTTCCTGCTGCCGCTTGGAAAAATCGGCCTCACTCGTTTGAGGTTGGATGGTGGCGAGTGCCTCTGACATTTATTAGCATTCCTCACAAGTACCGTACGGTACGGTTCGGTCTCAAACTATAACAGCAAGGAAATTACCGCAAGCTATTTTCTCAAGTGAGTTCTAATGCCCCAGCGCTGCCAAAAACCNCTGNACNGCACCAGCCATGCCATATTGCAATGCATCGGCGGTCAGCCCATGNCCGATGGAAACCTCTGAAATACTCGGCACGCGCTTCATAAGCGCTGGCAGGTTTTCCACCGTCAAATCATGCCCGGCATTCAGTTCAAGACCATGTTTCTTTGCAAAATCCGCAGTGCGCTCCAGGTCATCAAGACATTTTGANCGCACATCGCCATTGTCATAAGACGCACCATAAGGACCGGTAAAGAGTTCCAACCGGTCAGCGCCTATATCGGCTGCAGCACGAACCTCGTCTTCGCTGGCATCCGGGTCACAAAAAGTAGCCACCCGAAACCCCGCATCCTTCAACCTCGCCACAATCGGCCGCAAATAGTTTCCCTGATTGATAAATTCCCAGCCATGGTCTGATGTCGCCTGCGCAGGATCATCCGGCACAAGTGTCACCTGCTCTGGCTGATTGGCTTCAACCAGATCCAAAAATTCATCGGTCGGATAACCTTCAATATTATATTCAGCTCCCGGCGCATCATCATCGATCAATGCTCTGATTTCAGGCACATCGGAAAACCGGATATGGCGCTGATCCGGGCGCGGATGGACNGTCAGCCCCCCTGCTCCTGCTTCAAGCGCTATGCGGCCAAGATCAATAAGGTTCGGCCANGGCANATCGCGCCGATTNCGCAACATCGCAATNGCATTCAAATTCACCGATAAAATCGTCTTATCTTTCATGACAATATTCACCTATTTCACATTCATCTATTTCACGATGGTAATGCGTTCTGCNGCCCGGGTAATTGCGGTATAAAGCCACCGCTGCTTATGCTCGCGAAAAGCNTAGCTCTCGTCAAACAGATAAACATCGTCCCACTGCGACCCTTGAGATTTATGNACTGTCAGNGCGTAGCCATAATCAAATTCATCATGCCGACGTCGAAGCTGCCAAGGCACCTCCACATCCGGNGTTTCAAACACCGCTTTNANAACTTTCACCTTCGCNGATACCTGATCAAGCCCTTCATCTTCTGAACGAATGAGCAAATTCATAGCAGGCTTCACNGAGCGNGGCGCACTGATCACCTGCCACAAAGATCCGTTGAGCAAGCCCTTTGCATTATCATTACGCAAACAAACCAGCTTATCCCCGGCNGCNGGAATTGGCCCTTCAAATTCTTTCAACTCACGCANACGCTGATTATAACGCCGCCTCGTACGGTTAATACCCACCAGCACCTGATCAGCTTCCAAAACTTCAAACTGATCCACATCACTTTTATGGATGACGCGGGAATCTCCATAACGTCCGTGCGAAAGTTCACCGCCTTCACGCACGGTTTGCGCCAGATCGATGATCGGATTGTNACGCGCCTGACGATGTACTTCTTCCAANANAAAGTCTGGCTCATGTTCGGTGAAAAACCCNCCACCGGAAATCGGCGGCAATTGCCCNGGATCNCCAAGNACCANAACCGGCGTNCCAAAGGATANNAAATCGCGCCCNANNTCNTCATCAACCANCGAGCATTCGTCGATGATNATCAGATCNGCTTTTGAAACCGGACTNGANCGGTTCAACGAAAACATCGGCAACACGTTGGTCTTNCCGGTGTCNTCATCCTCAACAGCCTCTTCACCGCGCGGACGATAAATNAGNGAGTGAATGGTGGAAGCTTTCTTGGCACCCTTTGAGCGCAGCACTTGCGCTGCCTTACCCGTGAAAGCTGCAAANAGCACATCCCCATCAACGCCCTCTGCCAAATGTCTGGCAAGCGTCGTTTTGCCGGTGCCGGCATAACCAAACAGCCGAAAAACCGGTCTATCCGGGTTCTTTAGCCACCGTGAGACCTCTAGGAGGGCCTGATCCTGATCAACTGAAAAATCCATTCGAATTACCTGACATGATTCGTCTTGTCACGCCAGCATCGGCCATAGTGAAATGACCAATAAAACCGCCATTGAGACATTAAAAANCCGCAACCGCTTAGCATCGGATAGAAAACCCCGCATACTGGTGCCAAACACACACCAGATCGAGACGCTCGGNAGATTTATCAGCGTAAAAACCACCACAANAACAGCCACAGAGAATAGATANGNCTGCGAACTGGTATAGGCCGTCATCGCNGTAATCGACATCACCCACGCTTTGGGATTGACCCATTGAAANGCCGCNGCNTGAAGGAAAGTCATCGGGTCACTATTGCCNTCACCNGCTTCTATCGGCCCGGATGTCGCNATGCGATANGCCAAATAAACCAAATANGTCCCACCGGCAATTTTCAAACCNGTATAGACCANCGGCGCATGTTCCANCATTTGCGCCAAACCCAGCCCGACACAAGCCANCATGAANGCAAAGCCCCCTGCAATACCCAACATATGCGGGATCGTACGGCGGAACCCATAGTTCACGCCGGATGCNAGAAGCATCAAATTATTGGGTCCAGGTGTAATTGACGAGACAAAGGAAAATCCCGCCAGCGCCAGAAAGATTTCAATATTCATTGCCGAATTCCAATTTAGGTCAGCACTATTGACCTAAATTGGAATCGCGTCAAGCTGAATTGCTTGTGTCAGACCTGCTACATGCCGTCTTTGCCACGGCTGACCGAGGTCACGCCCGTACGGCAAACTTCCACAAGGCCAATCGGTTTCATAATTGAAATAAACTGATCGACCGTATTGGTCCGTCCAGTAATTTCAAAGGTGAAATGCTCGCTTGTGGCATCAATCACCCGGGCCCGAAATGCATCAGCAAGGCGCATGGCTTCCATGCGATGTTCACCGGTTCCTGCAACTTTCACAAGCGCCAACTCGCGCTCCAAGGGCTTATCATGGCCGTTAATTTCAGCAGTCAGGGTAAGATCAACAACCTTATGAACCGGCACCATGCGTTCCAGCTGTTTCCTGATCTGATCAAGCACATGCAGCGTTCCACTTGAAACAATAGTAATGCGTGAACGGTGTTTTGCGTCACTGATTTCCGACACGCTCAGGCTCTCGATATTATAGCCACGGCCTGAAAAAAGCCCAATGACCCGCGCCAACACACCCGGCTCATTATCAACCAATATCGCCAGAACATGGGTTCTTGGTTTTTCGGTTTCCGGAACAATGAAATAGGCGGAGCCTGTCGCTTGTTTATGAGTGCTCATGACTTGTCCTTAATGGCTCCCTTTGGAGCGTTCTTGTTAAATGGTTTGAATTTAAGACGGGCAATCACCACGCCGGTCAGAATAATCANNAATGCNANCCANGCATTGGCNGGCAATCTNTCNGACAGCANNAATATNCCCCAGATCACGCCGGCNATGGGAACCAGAAAATTTATCTGGCTGAGGAATGCAGCCCCNTGCCGATCGACAATCTCAAAGATNAGCAATGTACCAATCGCAGTTGGAAANATTGCCAGCCCAACGGTNGAAATCATTGCTATATTTGACGGGGTCACNTCAGGTATCTCGCCAAAAAGAAAAAACGCGGGCAGCACCATCAAGCTAGCAGTACCCACCAAAGCAGTAGCTGCAGCACGACGCGGAATACCCAATAGTTTCTTGGTGATCACCGCATTACCGGCATAGCAGACCGCTGCCCCAATCAACGCATATTNGCGAACAGCATCGTCTCCAAGCGTGCCAAGCTTATCAAAGCCGATCAGCACAACCACGCCCGAAACACCAAACAGAAACCCGATCACCTTGACCAAATTTAGCTTCTCGTCCTGCGTAAATATGTGAGCCAAAACCAATGTCATCAATGGCATAACCGCCATTAAAATTGCTGCAAGACCTGCTTCAACCGTCTCTTGCGCCCATGATATCAGGAAGAATGGCAGCGCNCTGCCAAGCANTGCTGCAGCTATGATNACCCACCAGATCNGGCCGAATTTAGGCAATGACTGTTTCGCCATCACCATCGCGCANTAAAGAATAGCAGTCGCAATCACCANCCTNGTNGTCACCACAACAATCACCGGAATTTCGCGCACCGATACAGTGGTAAACACAAAACTGCCGCCAAATATCACTGCAAGCAATACCAGCAATCCGTAGTCAGAAAATTTTGGTCCCGAGGGTCCTGCCAATATTCTGGACGGATCAGACAAGCGATTTATCCTTATGGTCAATCGCAGAACTAATCGCCGCTTCACTGGCTTCATCAGCCAACANCATCTCGTTGTGAGCTTTACCCGATGGGATCATCGGGTAGCAATTTGCAAGATTGGCCACACGGCAATCAAATATNACCGGNTTGTCACAGGCAATCATTTCGCGAATGGCNTCATCCAACTCATCAGGCTTGGTACAACGNATACCNACNCCNCCATANGCNTCTGCCAATTTAACAAAATCAGGCAGCGCTTCNTTGTAGGAATGAGACAGACGGTTGCCATGTAGCAATTGCTGCCACTGGCGCACCATGCCCATATACTGATTGTTCAGGATAAATACCTTGATCGGTGCATTATGCTGAATCGCCGANGACATCTCCTGTGTCATCATTTGAATAGAAGCGTCACCCGCAATATCAATCACCAAAGAACCCGGATGAGCAAGCTGCACCCCAAGGGCCGCAGGAAGGCCGTAGCCCATCGTGCCAAGACCACCAGAGGTCATCCAGCGATTAGGNTCNTCNAANCCATAATACTGAGCCGCCCACATTTGATGCTGGCCAACTTCAGTNGTGATATAAGTATCCAGATCCTTGGTCAGCTCGAACAGACGNTCAATTGCAAATTGCGGCATGATGGAGGTTTTCGAAGGCGTATAGGCAAGGCAATTACGACCGCGCCATCCTTCAATCTCGGACCACCAGCTTTTTAGATTATCCTTGGGCGGCGTATCAGACAGCGCCCGCCACAAGCGAACCATATCCTCAAGCACATTTCCCACATCTCCAACAATCGGCACCTCAACTTGCACCGTTTTATTGATGGAAGANGGATCNATNTCGATGTGAATTTTTATTGAATCNGGCGAAAACGCATCAAGGCGNCCGGTGATACGGTCATCAAAGCGTGCACCNACACAGATCATCACATCNCAATCATGCATCGCAAGATTNGCCTCATAAGTACCGTGCATCCCCAACATGCCGAGCCANTTNTCGCCACTGGCCGGATAAGCACCAAGNCCCAACAAAGTCGAGGTGATCGGGAAATTAGTCANTTCCACCAACTCACGNAGCAATTTNCTCGCTTCTGTGCCGGAATTGATNACGCCGCCGCCNGTATAAAAAACAGGNTTCTTGGCATTGGCCATCAANGCAATNGCTTCTTTGATTGCATCAAGATCACCAGCAGTCTGCGGCTTGTAGCTGGTCGCTTTATATTCGCTTGGCGGGGTGTAAACACCCATGGCAAANTGNACATCTTTAGGGATATCGACCAATACCGGTCCNGGCCTGCCATGGCTTGCTACGTAAAATGCCTGGTGCAGAATTTCTGGCAATTCCTCGACACTGCGAACCAACCAGTTATGTTTTGTACAAGGGCGCGTGATACCGACTGTATCAGCCTCCTGAAATGCATCCGATCCAATCAACGATGTTGGCACCTGTCCGGTGATACAAACAAGCGGAACGGAATCAAGCAAAGCATCCTGCAACGGCGTAACGGCGTTCGTTGCGCCCGGTCCGGAAGTTACCAGAAAACACCCAACTTTACCGGTTGAGCGGGCATAGCCTTCAGCAGCGTGCCCTGCGCCCTGTTCGTGGCGCACAAGGATATGCTGCAGCTTATCTTGTTGGAAAATCTCGTCATAAATTGGAAGCACAGCACCGCCCGGATATCCGAAAAGTGTCTCGACACCATTATCGATCATCGCCTGTACAACCATTTCCGCGCCGGTCATTTCCATCTGCTTTGCCATTTTTCTGCTCACTTCATTTCTTCATAATTGGATATAAAATTTGGACATAAAAAAAGCTCCCTTTGGGAGCCGAATTTTGCGTACACGCTGCTTTCGCGATGGAATTCATCCCATCACGCGTGTACGCCTCATCACCACGAGAATTTTAAGTGTCATCACTAAGTCTTCCATTTCAATTGCGCAAACACTAGTCACGGTTTGGTTTTCAGTCAACCTATATAATTTCCTGACCTATGCCGCTACTCTGTTACGCCCTTTGCGCTTGGCCTCATAGAGTTTTTTGTCAGCTTCCGAAAACATAATTTTGATATTTTTTTGGCGTGCCGCATTGGATGCAATACCAATCGAGATTGTCGGGCGAAGAGTAACATCCCCCACCTGAACTTCAATATCACTGACATTTGCCCGATAGCGCTCTGCCACACCCAACAATTGGGCATCGGTTGCAAAAAGCGTTATGACAGCAAATTCCTCACCGCCAATCCGCGCCACAATATCATGTTCCCGGGTCAAACTTTTCAGACGCGCAGCGACAACTTTCAGAATTTGGTCACCGGTCTCATGACCGTAATTATCATTAAAGCTTTTGAAATGATCGAGATCCATCACCAGCAAGCCGAAGGACAAATCCTGCTGATTGAATTCCTTCAAATAAGCTGAAAACGCGCTTTCAAAATAGCGACGGTTTGGCAGATTGGTCAAAACATCGGTTACAGCCTGCTTCTCAAACGATCTGGCCAAATTGCTGATATTGACAGTTTCATCCTGACTACGCCGCATCATCGGAAGAATAATCATGACAATGCATAAAAACGCCAGTAACAACAAAAACATCGAATAAAAAAGATAATTTTGCGCAACAGTGGCGTGATATTGGCCATTCATTTGTTGAACAACCACCGCCGAACTCATCCAATAAGCATAGAATACCAGAAGCCCAGCCGCGAGCACAAACAATGCTTCGAGCGCCACAAAATAATTCACTGCTGTCTTACTAAAAAACCGTGACATCAAACACTTACCAATTCAAACTCCGCGAACCCTACGCCAAGAGTTTAAAAAAAGAATGAATATTTAAGGGCTTTATTAGCCTAAAGTCGAATTCCATAAAACAACACCCAAAGACATAAAGTCAAGAAGATGGCAGCTCTTTCCAGTCGTCGGAAAACTGATTGCGAAACCAGGTATACTGACGTTTTGCATATTGCCGGGAGGCAGCCTGCGCCAATTCTATCGCCTCATCAAGTGAGGTCTCATCGCGCAAATAAGCTGAGAGTTGAGGCACCCCGATGGCTTTCATCACGGGCAAATTCTCAGCTAATTCCATTTTTAACAAGGATTGAACCTCTTCAATCGCTCCGTTTTCAGCCATTTTATGAAAGCGTGCATTGATCCTTTCATGCAGCAATGGCCGTTCAGGTAAAATAATCAGCTTTTTGGTTGGCACCAATCCAAGCAATGCCTCATGCGCCGTTTTATCCTGCCATTCCGCCAAAGATTTTCCGGTACTGTCAAAGACTTCCAGCGCCCGCGTAATACGTTGACGATCCAGCGGCTTCAATTTCGCCGCCATCGCCGGATCACGCTTTAAAAGTTCCCCATGCAGATCGGCACCACCAGCATCGTAGATATCGCGCCATTTCTTGCGAATATCCNCNTCAATTGGCGGCATTGGCGAAAGCCCGTCGAGCATGGCTGAAAAATATAGCCCNGTNCCACCAACAAAAATCACTTTTCGCCCNGAAGCCAATATGTCCTTTAAGTGCCTGGCNGCATCCTCAAGCCACAGCGCCACCGAATAGGCCTGATGGGGAGGAACCGTGCCAAACAACCGATGTTCNCACATCGCTTCCTCTTCAACGCTTGGCCGTGCCGTAATGATCCGCANNCCATCATAAATTTGCATGGAATCCGCATTGACCACCACACCGTCAAATTGCTGNGCCAGTTTAATTGCCAGCNCACTCTTGCCGCTTGCGGTCGGGCCAGCTATCAAAATCACGTCTTCTTCAATATTCATCTCTAAATCCACCATGAACTGGAATTCTCAACCCATGTCTTATGTTGCTACTTTGATTGCCAACCCGAATAATCCAGTTCTAAACCAGCAATTGGGCGAAGACGCAGCCAAGGCCGTTGGCGCCTCACAGCNTTATTGGCTGGCCGATGGCATAGCCTGCGACATCCCTTTGCCATCAAATACTAATTGTGATCAGGCAAGGCAACAAATAAGCGCTATTATTGCTAATGCGCCGATCGATATAACCATTCAAGCCGTCGAAACGCGCCGTAAAAAAGCGCTGATTGCCGATATGGATTCCACCATGATCGACCAGGAATGCATCGACGAACTGGCCGTCTTTGCCGGCGTGTATGACAAGGTGGCGGCAATCACGAAAC